>CALMUT010000150.1 GCA_937872925.1 uncultured Myxococcales bacterium
ACGTCGGTGTCGTGCCACGTCGGTGTCCGGCGCCGTCGACATCCGTCAACGTCCTCGACGTCGGTGTCGTGCCACGTCGGTATCCGGCGCCGTCGAAATCCGTCAAC
The DNA here is from genome assembly GCA_937872925.1 of uncultured Myxococcales bacterium. Classification (GTDB taxonomy): domain Bacteria; phylum Myxococcota_A; class Polyangia; order Polyangiales; family Polyangiaceae; genus JACKEA01. Next base: position 108 of record CALMUT010000150.1, read on the forward strand.
GTCCTCCGACGTCAGTGTCGTGCCACGTCGGTGTCGTGCCACGTCGGTGTCGTGCCACGTCGGTGTCCGGCGCCGTCGACATCCGTCAACGTCCTCCGACGTCGGCCTGCCCCGTCGTGTCCTCCGGCATCGCGTCCTGCCCCGTCGTGTCCTCCGGCGTCGCGTCCTGCCCCGTCGTGTCCTCCGGCGGCGCGTCCTGCCCCGTCGTGTCCTCCGGCGTCGCGTCCTGCCCCGTCGTGTCCTGCGCCGTCGGCGTCCTGCGGCGTCGGAGTCCTGCGGGCTACCGCGTCACGACGTCCTAGCCGCGGATGCCGCGGGCCCCTGCGTCCAGGGGGGGCCGGGGCCCCTTCGCGCGCTTCGCACAGAGGTGCCAGTCGCCTTTTCAACCGGTGCACGACCCATGAGCGGCGAAGATGCTACGGTTCCCCCCCCCTCAGAGCTCGCCCACAGCGGCGGAATGATGGAGACCCGAATATGCCCTTTGCAACTTCGCTCAGCCGTTTTGGATCCGGTCGCTTCGCCCTGCTCGGCTTGGCCACACTAGTGGGCGCTTGTAGCGCCGCTGGCGGGGGCGGCGGTCTGGCCGATGGCGGCGGCGCGGTCGGTGGCTCCGGAGCGTTCGCGAGTGGAGGCACGGGCGGGATTTCCACGGGCAGCGGCGGCATTGGCGGATTCACTGGCACCGGCGGAACCCCCGGAACCGGTGGGTTTCCCGGAACTGGTGGCGTTCCCGGAACCGGCGGGGCAGCGGGAACGGGCGGCGCGGCAGGCGCGGGCGGCGCAACGGGTGGAACCAGCGGCATTGGTGGCGCGACGGGCGGAACCGGTGGCGCAACCGGTGGAACCAGCGGTACCGGCGCAACGGGTGGCACAAGCGGTACGGGTGGCGGCTCGACGACCTTGCCCGCGGGCTGCGTGAAGGCCCCCATCGTCGCCCAATGCAATCCCGTCAACAACGCCGGGTGCACCCAAGCGGGCGCATCCTGTGACCTGGGCGCCGGTGGCGCGACCAACACCGTCGAGTGTTTTCCACCGCCGAATGCCGCCGGGCCAGGCGCCGCTTGCGACAACAGCCTTGGGCCTTTTTGCATCCCGACCTATCACTGCTCCGGGGCCCCTGGCACGTGCAACAAGTTCTGCTGTGTGCAGGCTGATTGCCCAACCGGTACCTGCACGCCCATCGACGCCGTCAACGTGGGCACCTTGGGCATGTGTCAATAGCGGGCGGCCCGAGAGCCCTCCCTTGAACGTTGCTAGGCATTTCCGAGCCATCGCCCTAGGACGGATCTCGTGGGAATAGCGCCCCCGCGTCGACCTGCGACCCGACCCCAAATCCCCCAGGCAAATTCGGTTTGCGGCAAGCCACTTCGCAGGGCACGCGCGCGATCGCGCGATCCTGCGTTACACTGCCCGCGATGAGCTCACTGCCCGCACTACTCGAAGCCCTGCAACCACTGCTCGCAATCATCAAAACGGTCGACCCCACGGATCCGAACGCCGCGGCTACTCTGAGCCAAGCTCTGCCGCCCGATTCGGCGCAGATGGCGCAGCTGAAAGCGCTGGTGCGCCAGGGCGTCGAAGCCGGATGGCTCTGCGATCGCGAAAACGATGGCATTCGGTTTTCGCGGGTGCACAAAGCCGCGGGCGCGGACGACTGGGGCATCGACGCGGTGCATATGAACAAGCCGGGGCCGGGGCACACCCATCCGAACGGCGAGGTGGATCTGTGTTTTGCGGTGTCCGGCAGTCCGACTTTCGACGGCAAGGCCCCTGGCTGGACCGTGTATCCACCGGGCTCCTGGCATGTGCCGACGGTGAGCGGCGGCGTGATGGACATCCTGTACTTCTTGCCTGGCGGCGCGATCCGCTTCGAGCCGAAGCCGTCTTGAACGCAGAGGAGACGCAAGTGAAGGCTCAGGGGGCGACGTGACGAAAGTCGAAGGCATTTTGCATCCGACGCCAGGGAAGGCTCCGGAGGTACGGTGACGGAGCTTGAAGCCGTGTTGCGTCCGACTCCTGCTCCCTTTCCCTGGGCCGACGAATTCTTCACCTTCGGCGTCACTGGCACCAACGGCAAAACCAGCACGGCGAGCATGCTCACCCACGTGCTGCGCACGGCAGGCAAGAGCGTGCTGCTCGAAACCACCCTCGGCTATCGACTGGACGAGCAAGAGCTCGACGTGGCGCGCACTATGGAAGGCTACGTCACGGCCTTCAAGACCGCGTACGACGCGGGCTCACGTACCGCCGTTGCGGAAGTCACGAGTCAAGCTTTGGCGCGGGGCTACGCCAACAAGTGGCGCTTCGACATGGGGATCTTCACGAATCTTTCGCGCGACCACCTAGACGCGCATGGTTCCTTTGAGCATTACCTGGCCAGCAAAGCGCAGCTTTTCGTGCATCTCGGTGCGGGTCGCACTGCGGTGCTCAACGCTGCGGACGACGCGGCCCTGCTCGTGGATCAAGTAACGCCGCCGGATGTAACGCGACTCTGGTACGCCGCTCCCACCCGGGGCCGACGCTTGCGTGAGGCCGATCTGGAAGCGCAACAAATCGTAGTTTCTGCCACAGGAACCCGGGTCGAGCTGTCCCCATCGCCGCTGGCTGACGCCCTTGGCGGTGAGCTCCACGTCAGCTTGATCGGACATGTTTTCGGCGAGAACGCCCTCGCTGTCGCTTGTGCGGCTTCGGCCTATGGCATCGAGCCGGCCACACTCTCGCGCGCACTCGACAGCATGCCCATCGTACCGGGACGTTTCGAGCTGATCGCAACGCATCCGGTGCTCGTCGCCGTGGACTTTGCGCACACTCCGGACGCACTTGCGCGCACCTGTGATTCGGCGCGAGCATTGGCGGGAAACCACCGAGTCATCGTGGTCTTCGGCGCGGGTGGTGGACGCGACAAAGAGAAACGCCGACCCATGGGGCAGGCCGTGGGGCAGCGCGCAGACGTGGCTTGGATCACGAACGACAATCCACGTCACGAGGACCCGTCAGAGATCGCAAAGACCGTCGCCGCAGGTTGTCGCAAAGGCGGACGCGCCTACGTCAAGACCGAGTTGGATCGACGCTTGGCCATCGAGTCTGCATTGGGGGAAGCGCGCGCTGGCGACGTCGTCGTCATTGCGGGTAAGGGGCACGAAACCGGCCAGAGCATTGGCGCGGAAACGCTGCCCTTCTCCGACCTGGAAGAGGCACGCCGCATGCTGACAAAATGACCGCGGGCGGCACGCTCGAAAACGCACCGCCCGAAAGTCAGAGGAGCAAAGGAATTAGGCCTTGCCCGTGCGCGGGTTTCCGCCTTTGCCTTTGCCCTTCTTGTCGCCGGCGTGCCCGTGATAGGTGCGCGTCGGAGCGAACTCGCCGAACTTGTGTCCGACCATATTCTCCGTGACGAACACCGGCACGAACTTGCGGCCGTTGTGCACCGCAAAGGTCAGACCCACGGCTTCCGGATAGATCGTCGAACGACGGGACCAGGTCTTGATGACCTTCTTCTCGCCCTTCGACTGCGCGTCTTGGATTTTTGAGAGCAGATGCCCGTCGCAAAACGGGCCCTTCTTAATACTGCGCGCCATGAATCAGCCCTTCGCCTTTCGGTTCTTCACAATCATACTGTCGGTGCGCTTGTTGTTGCGCGTCTTGAGCCCCTTGGCCAGCTGGCCCCACGGCGAACACGGATGACGCCCGCCGCTGGTGCGGCCCTCACCACCACCCATGGGGTGATCGACCGGGTTCATGCTGACGCCACGCTGATGAGGACGACGCCCCAGCCAACGCTTGCGACCCGCTTTGCCGAGTTTCACGTTCTGATGATCCAGGTTCGAGACCTGGCCCACCGTCGCGCGGCACTTGATGTGCACCCGTCGGACTTCGCCGCTGGGCAGCTTGACCTGTGCGTAGGTGCCGTCCTTGGCCATGAGCTGCGCAGCAACCCCAGCGGAGCGAACGAGCTGTCCACCCTTGCCCAAGCGGAGCTCGACGTTGTGCACCATCGTGCCCGCCGGGATCGCATCGAGGGGCAGGCTGTTGCCCGGCCGGATATCCGCGTTGCGGCTGGAGATGACCGTGTCGCCCTGCTTCAGGCCGTCCGGCGCCAAGATGTAGCGCTTCTCGCCGTCGGCGTAGTGCAGCAGCGCGATGCGGGCGGTACGATTGGGATCGTACTCGATGTGCGCCACCTTCGCGGGCACGCCGATCTTGTTCCGTCGGAAGTCGATCACGCGATAGCGCTGCTTGTGGCCACCACCGCGGAAGCGGCTGGTGATGCGTCCAAAGTGATTGCGACCACCGGTCTTGGACTGTTTCTCGACCAGGCTGCGCTCAGGTAGCCGTGTAGTGACTTCTGAGAAGTCACTACAGGTCTGAAAACGACGACCGGCCGAGGTGGGCTTGAAGATACGAATAGCCATGGCTCATTCCTCCGATTCGTCGAAGAATTGAATGTCAAAACCGTCGCGCAGAGTCACAACGGCCTTCTTCCAACTGCGCCGTAGTGCGATTTTTCGCCCCATGCGCTTCGGTTTACCGCGGAAGTTCGCCGTCCGAACGTCTTTGACTTTAACGTCGAACAGGGCTTCCACGGCTTCCTTGATTTCGATCTTGTTCGCCTTCGTGTCTACTTCGAAGACGACCTGATTCAGTTCTTTCAATCGCGCCGCCTTTTCGGTCAACGCGATTGGGCGCTTGATGATCTGTTCCGGAGTCATCACTTGCTCCCTAGGCAGCGGGCCTCGAGCGCCTTGGCGGCGTCCTTGGAGACCACGAGATGGTCGTGCCGCAGGAGGTCGTACACATTGACGCCTTCCGGGGGCAGGAACTGGTTCGTTTTCATGTTGCGGACCGACAGCCGAAGCTTGTCGTTGGCCTTGGCGTCGACCACGAGGGTCTTGCCGGGCGCCTTGAGGGCGGAGAGTACGCCAGCGAATGCCTTCGTCTTGGCTTCCCCGAGCTCAATGTTGTCCACGACGACCATGCGGCCCTCCTTCACGAAGAGGGAGAGCGCGCTCTTGAGAGCACCGATGCGCACGCGCCGCGGGGGGCGGTACGACCAGTCCTGCGGCTTGGGCGGATGTGCCCGACCGCCACCGACGAAAATCGGCGCTTTACGGTCACCGTGACGCGCGCGCCCCGTGCCCTTCTGCTTGAAGAGCTTCTTGCCGGAGCCGCGGACAGCGGAGCGTTCCTTGCCGGCACGTGTACCGGCGCGGGCGCTTGCGAGCTGAGCCACGACCACTTCGTGGAGCAAGTGTTCTTTGACTTCCGTCCCGAACACGTCGTCAGAAAGATCAAGCTCGCCGACTTTCTCACGCTTCAGGTTGTATATGTCTAGCTTGGCCATGGTGCCTCCGGCTCAGCTCTTGATCTCGACGTCCACGCCTGCGGATAGATCCAGCTTCATGAGCGCGTCGAGGGTTTGAGGGGTGGGTTCCAGGATGTCGATCAGACGCTTGTGCGTGCGGATTTCGAACTGCTCACGGGACTTCTTGTCCACGTGCGGTCCGCGCAGCACGGTGTAGCGACGGATGGACGTCGGCAGCGGGATGGGCCCTGCCACGCGCGCACCAGTGCGCCGCGCCGTCTCCACGATGTCCGTGGTGCTCTTGTCGAGTAGTTGGTGATCGAAGGCCTTGAGGCGAATTCGAATCTTGGTTGTTTCAGCCATATCTCAGTCCGTTCTCGCGGTTTGACCGCTCAGGCCGAAAGGGCGCCACACCTTCATGCGACGCCCCGACGGCTGCCCTTCTTACTCGAGGATCTTGGTCACCACGCCGGCGCCGACGGTCTTGCCGCCTTCACGA
>CALMUT010000151.1 GCA_937872925.1 uncultured Myxococcales bacterium
CTTCTTGGTTGCCGCCTTCTTGGTTGCCGCCTTCTTGGTTGCCGCCTTCTTGGTTTTGCTCTCGGTCGCCGGCTTCTTGGCGCGGGTCTTCTTTTGGGTCGCCGCTTTCTTGGCGCGGGTCTTCTTTTGGGTCGCCGCTTTTTGTGTCTTCGCCTGGGGCGGCTCAGACCCGGCGTCGCCTGCAGGCGCAGCAGACGCATCCTTCTTCTTCACGGACGGATCACCTTCGAGCTTGCTCAGACGCACTTTGAGCTCCGACAGCTCGCCGCGCACGGTGTCGAGTTCGTCCGACAGGCGCTTTTGTTCCGTGGAGGCGTTTCCGCCCAGGGCACGCAGGGCTTCCCGAGTCCGGCGTACAACTCGACCGTCGAGCTCTCTGGCGAGGGCGCGATTGAGCGCACCGCGCGCCTTCGGATCACCCAAGCTCTCAAGTGCAGCGATCACGTCGATGCGCAGATGTGGATCGCTGTCTTCCAACAGGTCCTCAAGCTCTTGGCGAGTCTTGCGCGTATCGGAAACCCGCGCCATGGCGGAAATCGCGGCACGCCGCCCCCGTACGGGCACGCCGTAGCGCGTGAACCGAGTGATCGTCTCAAGGTGTTCATCGTCCCGCAACGACGCCAGTCCGTCCAACACGCCCGCACGCGTCACGTCCGCCCAGGAGCTACGTTCAATCAGTGGCAGCAGAGTCTTGGCAGCGTTCTTGTGACGGGTCTTGCCCAAGGCGCGGGCCGCTTCCGCCTGCACCAGATACGAAATGTCCTTCTTGGCCAGGCGCCCCAGGGCTTTTGCAGCGCGGCCGACGCGAAAACTCCCCAGTGCGCCGGCGACGGCGCGGCGGACCTTCGGCTGCTCGGTCTCGACAGAATCCAAGAGGGACTGCAAAGCCGCGTCACCACGAATGCGTCCCAGCGCGCGCGCTGCGTGGGCACGCACCATCCACGGCTGCGCTTCGTCGGCCAGCGCAGCGCCCAGCGCGACGACGGTGGGAGCATCTTGTCGCCGGGAAAGCGCACGGATCGCCTGCACACGCAGGCGCGCCGGCTCTGCCTGCTGCAAGCACTTGCGCAACCAATCTTGGGGAGCTTCCACATTCCAGTCCGCGGCTACACGGAAGTGCGGATCCACGGCCGCCCAGACCGGACGCTCTGAAAGCGCCACGGTGAGTGCGTCGGACTTTTCCGTAATGGGCTTCTCGAAGTAGCGCAGCTGCCCGTCTGCCCCCATCACCGCGACTTCGAGCGGGAACGCGAAGACGGCGGCGTCTCCAACCTTTTGGGTTTGCTTGATGCTGACCTGGAGCTTGCCTTCTTCCCACTGCAGCTTGGCTTTGAGCGCCGGGTGGCCGGGTCTGAGCAGCCACTGGTCGAAGAATTGATCCAGCGACTGCCCGCTCGCCTCTTCCAGAGCGCGCTGGAAATTCAAAGTCTCCACGATGCCGAAGCTATGCGCGCGCAGGTAGGTTCCAACCCCACGCCAAAAGACGGCGTCTCCAAGCTCGCGGCGGAGCATATGCAAGACAAGGCCGCCCTTTTCGTACAGATGGCGATCGAATAGGTCGATAGGCGCCTCGTACTCCCGGCAGACGACGGGGCGCTGATATCGAGAACCCGCCTCGGAAAGGTAGGCCGCCATATCGCGCTCCAAGCCGTGCTCGTACTCGTCGAGGCCTAGGCGATCCTCACGTTCTACGTGTTCGAAGAAGGTAGCGAAGCCTTCGTTCAACCAGCCATGGGACCAATCACGACACGTGACAAGGTCTCCAAACCACTGATGCGCAAGCTCGTGCGCCACCAAATCCTCGCTATTCACGTCGACAGCGGCGCGTTCGTCGAGCAGCACGTGCTCGTAAAGAGTCGTGGCCGTCGTGTTTTCCATGCCACCGAAGATGAAGTCGCTCACGACCACTTGGGAATAACGACTGAAGGGGTAGTCCACGCCGGTGAGCCGCGAGAACAATTCAATCATGCGCGGGGTCTGACCTAAGCTGCGCTTGGCTTCCGCTTTCTTTCCGGGCGGCACGAAGTACGTCACCGCGATAGAGCGGTCGCCGACGCGAGCGTCGCGGTCATGAACGACGTCGAAGCGCCCCACAGCCAGTGTGATCAGATAGCTAGGGTGCGGCTTCTCGAGCTTGAAATGATACACCCAAGAGTCGCCCGTCTGCGGCGTGTCGTGGAAGATCAGGTCCCCGTTCGATAGCGCCGTCATTCCCGCCGGCACCACCACGCGCATTTCCGTCGTCATCTTGACGTGGGGTTTGTCGTGACATGGAAACCAGTGTCGTCCGTCTTCGTCCTGGCACTGGCTCCAGACCTGCTCAGGGCGATCCGGCACTTCCGCATCTGGCGCCAGGAAGTATAAGCCTCGTGCCGGGGTGGCCGAGTAGTCCACGCTCACGGTCGCATGGCGCACGCCTGGCGCAACGTGAATGCGCAAGGTGTCCCCGTCGTAGTCGAAGATCGCCGCTGCAGCGCCTTCGCCTTCGTCGATGCGAATGGCGGAGATGTCGAACCCTATGGCGTCTAGTTCCAACACATCCGTGCGCGCTGCGACGCGCGTGATGCTGAGTGTCGCCGTGCCGGACACTCGTTTCGCCGGGAGGTCCAAGCGCAGATCGAGTGCAAGGTGGGAGATGTCGAAGGGTCGACTGCGCTCGTAGCGTCGCTTTGCAGAGCTAAGCACGAAGGGGCCGCGCGCCGCAGATCCCCCGCAACGAGAGTGGAGTCGCTCGAATGCGCTCATTTGCGCTCGATTACCTCGGCTGCGCACTTCGGAGCAAGCGCTCGCAGCCCGAGGGTGCCCAGAGTTGCGGATTTTCGCCCTCTGCCGCCTCACGATTTCGCCTGCTATGGTCTGCCCGTGCCCACGACGCTGACCGCCGAAGTGGAGCGCGTGACCTTCGAGAACGAGGAAACGAGCTTCCGAGTCATTCGGGTGGGGGCGGTCGAGGGACTGAGCCCGGCACCGGCGCGACTATCCATCGTCGGCACCTTCCAACCCGTGGGTCCGGGAACCCGAGTGCGTGTGACCGGAGAGCTCGTCGTGGATCAACGACACGGCCAGCAGTTCAAGGCCGACTCCCTGGTCCCCATCGAGCCCAACACGCTGCTTGGTCTCGAGAAGTATCTGGCTTCGGGATTGGTCAAGGGCATCGGCCCGGCGCTCGCCAAACGCATCGTCGGGCACTTTGGTCTCGAAACTTTGAAGGTGTTGGACGATGATCCCTCGCGCCTTGGGGAAGTCTCCGGCATTGGCCAGCGACGCGTCGGCGACGTGAAGCGTGCATGGAGCGAGCAACGCGCCGTCGCGAACATCATGGTGCTGCTGCAGAGCCATGGCGCATCCCCAGCATTGGCCGCCCGGATCTTCCGCCGCTACGGCGACCGCGCGGCCAGCGTGGTGCAGAAGAACCCGTATCGCCTTGCGATGGATGTGCCAGGCATTGGCTTCCGCACTGCGGATCGCCTGGCGCGAGGACTCGGGATCAGCGGAGATCATCCCGAGCGTGCACAAGCCGGGGTGATCCACGAGCTGGGCCAACTCGCCGACTCTGGCCACACCCATGCCACCCGCGACGAGCTGCTCGCCCGGGCGGAAGAGCTATTGAACATCGAACCGGCGCATATCGATGCGGCCATTGATGCGTTATTCGCTGCGGAGCGCGTCGTGGTTGAAGAAGATCGCGTCAGCCTCGCGCGGCTATTCGCGGCAGAACAAACGGTCGCCAACAACGTCGCGCGGTTGCTGCGTACTCCGGCCCGCAGACTCGGCGGGCTGGAAGCCGCGCTGCAACAGTTCGAGTCAAAAAACCGAGTCCGCCTGGCCGCAGAACAGCGCCGGGCGATTCGAGCCGCAGCGGAGCACAAAGTCGTTGTGGTCACGGGTGGCCCGGGTGTCGGTAAGACCACGATCGTCCAGGCGATCGTGGCCGCCATGGAGAGCCACTCTTTGTCGGTCCGCCTGGCCGCCCCGCCCGGCCGCGCCGCCAAGCGCATGAGGGAGGCGCGGGAGCGTACCGCCACGACCATTCACCGCCTGCTGGAGGTGGACGGAAAGACGGGCCGTTTCAAGCGCGACGCCGAGCACCCCCTAGAAGGCGATGCCGTGATCATCGACGAAGCCTCCATGGTGGACCTGCCCTTGGCCGAGTCGCTCCTCGCCGCAGTGCCCGACGAAGCACGCTTGGTCGTGGTCGGAGATGTCGATCAACTCCCATCCGTAGGGCCCGGTGCGTTTCTGAGGGATGTCATCGACAGCGGCGCTGTCATAACGGTGCGACTGACGGAGATCTTTCGCCAGGCGAGTGAGAGCAGAATCGTCGTCAACGCGCACCGGATCTTGAGTGGTGAGGCTCCGCAGAGCGCGGACGCCGACGACCCCCGCGCGGACTTCTTCGTGATCCCGCGCCGGGATGCCGAAGAGGCGAGGGACGTCGTATGCCAACTCGTGGTGGAGCGGATCCCCCGGCGGTTCGGTCTGAATCCCATCGACGAGATCCAAGTGCTCACACCCATGCACCGGGGCCCCGTGGGCACGATTGCATTGAACGCACTGCTGCAGCAGCGACTCAATCCTCAGGAAGTCGGCTTCGAAAGCCGCGGGCAGCGCATCTGTTTGGGGGACAAGGTGATGCAAGTCCGCAACGACTACGATCGCGAAGTCTACAACGGCGATCTCGGGCGCGTGACGGAACTGGACCAGGAGAAAAAGCGCATCCGTGTTCGCTTCGACGGCCGGGACGTCGAATACGACGACACGGAACTCCACGCGCTGACGCTGGCCTACGCCACCAGCATCCACAAGAGTCAGGGCAGCGAGTACCCCGCGATTGTGATCCCGCTGCTCACATCACACTTCGTGATGCTGAGTCGCAATCTGCTCTATACCGCCGTAACCCGCCCCAAGAAGCTCTGCGTCTTGGTAGCGGACCCCCGCGCGCTGAAGCTGTGTCTGTCCGAAGCCCGACGGGAAGACCGCAATACGCGGCTGGCGCGGCGCATTGCGGATTGCGTGGACGCCGAGCGTCCCGCTGTCACGGCGGGATCGTAAAGCTCTTCGAAACGGTGACCGAATCGCCGGAAAACGCCGGCACCCGCGCCGAGCGAAACACGCTTGCGACGCAGCCGCCGACAGACGTGCCGCCAAAGGCGCCGCCCGCAACGTTGGCGCTCGTGACACGCCCACTGGGCGCGAACGTCACGATCGCCTTGCCCGAGCCCGTTGGACCGTCGGGTTTCTTGCAGCGAGTCGACGCCGAAGCGGCGGAGCTCAGCGCGGCAATGGCGGCGCCCTTGTTGAAGGAAGCCACACCGGAAGAAGGATCTTCCTTCTTGGTGACCTCCTCCTTCTTGGCTTCTTCCGCCACTTTCTTGTCGAGCTCTGCCTTCTTCTTCATGGCCTCGGCGAAGCGCTTCTTGTCTTCTTCAGTCGCGCCCGGGGGGAGCGAAGGCTTGGGAGGCCCGGCGTCTGGCTTGGCGTCGCCAGACGCTTCACCGCTCTTCTCTTCCTTCTTCTCCGTCGAGGACTCTCCGCTCCCACTCTTGGGATCCCCGTTCGTCTTTTCGGTCTTCTCGCCGTTTTCGGCCTGGGCAACCTTCTTGTCGTCGCCGCCGCCCATGAACGCCACGCCAAGAACAACCACGACGATCACCAGCAGTGCCACCGCGCCACCCAAGGCGAAAATGAGCTTGTTGTTGCGCGGGGCCGCCATGCCCGGAGCGATGCTCGCCGACGCGCCAAGCCCGGGATCGCTGGGGTACACCGGTCGTGGCGGTGGGTCCGGTGGCGGGGCCGGCGCGGTTAGCAGCGACTGGTTCTGCGCCAGGCCGAAGAGCGCGTTGCCTCCCCCCATGGCGCCGACACCCATGATGTCGTCGAGGCTGGCTTTGTCGTCGGCCGCGGGGCGCGCCGCAACCGGAGCCTGCGCGCTCGGCGTCATGCCGGCCTTGAGGGCGTCGAGGGAGAACAGCACGCTGTTCTCGTTGCGCGCACCGGTCATCTTGTCGTCGTAGTTGGAAGAGGCAGGAGCCACTTGGCCGGCTTCAACGTCAGTTCCCGCTGCTGCCGCGGCGCCGAACAAGTCCACCCCCGCTTGCGCGCGGCCAGGCGAGACCCGCGCGGCTTCGGCAGGTCCCCCTCCGCCACCGAAGGAAAAGCCACCTCCGAAGGGCGAGCTACCCTCCGCGGCTTGTGGCTCCGAAGGCGCAGCTTGGGCGGGTGACGCAGAGGGATAGGCCTGCGGTGGCTGGGAAGGCGCGCCGCCCGCACTGATAGCCGCGACGAGCTCGGGAACGTCTCCAATGGGCATCCAATCGCCCATGCCCTCTTTCCAGACGTAGGCGTCCTCGGGCATCTGGCCGCTATTCCAATAGTCCGCGATCTCCGCGGTGGTCATGGTGCGCTGATCGGTATCGCTTAAGTTGACGCTCCACGCGTTCGGATCGGCGCCTTCTTGATCTCTTGCGGACGCCTGCACCCGAGTAGCGTCGTCTTCCTCCATGCCGCCATCCGCAGCAGCGGCAGCCTGGTCGGCGTCCATGGTGTAGCCGTCGACGACGATGGCGGTCCGGCAGCCCTTGCAGCGGACCTTGACCCGCCGTCCTCGAACTTTGTCGTCCGCGATCGCGTACTTGGCGCCGCAGGAATGGCACGTGATTTTCATGGCCGTATCACTCTCAGCAGAATCGGCAGCCTACCAGAAGCGGGTCCCTTTTTCCCAGACAGTGCATAATGCTAGTTTACCATTACCAAGGCCGTACCATCGGAGCAGCAGAATCCGGAGCCACCGGGATAGTGGTCGCCACAGGTTGGACAGATCTTGACCAGGGTCCGCTCGCTGCCCGGTTCAGACATCCGCTCCCGCAGGGCCCAGGGGACCAGTTCCTCCCCGTCAGCCGGACAGACCGACACCCCTGGATCGTACCCATGGTCACAAACCGGGCACACGCTTCCAGCGGGAGCCCGTAGGTCCGTGATTTCGGCAATGGGGACCAGACGATTGCCGTCGCGCTTACAGAAGCGGGCCTCGACCTCGTACTCCTTGCGGCAGGTGGGGCAGGCCATAGCGCGGGGCGCTGGACCGCTGATCCGCACGGTCGGCGCGGGCTGTGCGGGGGCCTCCGGCTCAGGCCTAGCCCGACGCTGCCGAAGGCTCAGATACACCCCGATGGCTCCCACCACGAGGGCTAGAGCCCCAACGGCTCCAACAAAAGTCGCGCGCCGGCTCGCCCCGGCGCTGGGCGCAGCCGGGTCGTCCGCCGTAGCTCGGGGAGCCAGGGCGGCGAGGCATAGGCCGAACGCTAGTGCGACCAGCCCAGCACGCGACCGCAAAGTCAGCACACCGCGGGGGAGCGTAGCAGATATCACCGAAAACGCGGGCTGCGGGCGGATGCCGCGCCGCGTTGACACGGGAAATGGCCGAATGCTAGCTTGCCCCGGCAAAAGCTCGGCGTTTTTAGGGATTTTCGCGCCGACGAAAGAGGAACCGCGATCATGCGACGAGCGCTGAGTGCAGCAAGAGCCATCAGGTGGGCAGCATTGGCTGGACTTTTGTTGTGGCCCCAGCTTGGCGCCGCCCAAGAAAAAGAGCGCGTGCCCGAGCAAAACGGCGAAGGCATGGACACCCATCTGTTTCGCCCCGCGGTGGATTCCAAGGGTTTCATGGCGGTCAACGGCTCCGACATTCTCGGCGCCAACGACATCAGCTTCGGCCTTGTCTTGGACTACGGGCGCAACATCATGCGCACGAACGAGGACCGAGGCGAGTGTGAGGCCAACTCACCGAACGCAGACGTACCGGCGTGCCCCAATGGCGCCGCGCGCGCGGAAGACCGCGGCGTCACCTCATTGGTGAAGAACTCATTCCAGGGGACTTTCGGCTTCAACTACGGCATTTCGAACATCGCGGCGGTCGGCTTGAGCGTGCCGGTGATCTTGATGGCCGGGAACGAAGCCAACGAGATCGGTCAAAACGGCGCGCTCTATTCCACGGAGAAGCTCGACGCGCAGAAGATCAGCACCGTCGCCTTGCACGGCAAGCTCCGACTCACGCGCATCGAAAAGGGCCCAGGGCTCGCCCTGATTGTCCAAGGTGGCATCCCGGTTGCTGATGCGCCGCGAGACCTAGGAGCCGACCCCGGCGGCTGGTACTGGCCTCGGCTTGCGTTCGAGAATCGCTTTGGCTCGCGGGGCCAACTCAAGCTGGCGCTGAACGGCGGCTACCGCGGGCACACCGGCAAGAACCCCCGCTTCGAGCAAGACGCCGCTGGGCGCGATCAGCTGGCCGAAGGCGAATTCGAGTATGGCAATTTGGGTACCTTCGGTGCGGGCATTTCCTTTCGCGCATTGGATTCCTTGGACTTGATTGCAGAGACGTACGGAACGTATCTTCTCGCCGACAAGGCCGCAGCCGAGCAGAAGCTGTCCATGGAGTTTTTGGGCGGAATCAAGCTGTTCATCGAGCGCAATAGCTACCTGATGATCGGCGGCGGTAGCCGCGCGGTCACAACCGGCTTCCAAGCCGCCGACGTGCGCTTGGTGCTTGGTTTTGTTTTCGAGCCGAGCATCGGGGACCGCGATGGGGACGGCTACAAAGACGACGTCGATCAGTGTCCGGACGAGCCCGAAGATTTCGACGGATTCCAAGATCAGGACGGCTGCCCCGAGCCCGACAATGACAACGACGGCATCCTCGACGTCGACGACCGCTGCCCGAATACGCCGGAAGATCGCGATGGCGACGAGGACGAGGACGGCTGTCCGGAAGGCTCCGACGGGGACCGCGACGGCGACGGCATCCTGGACTCTCGCGACAAGTGCCCGGACGACCCGGAAGACCGCGACGGCTTCGAGGACGCCGACGGCTGTCCGGATCTCGACAACGACAAGGACGGGATCCTGGACAAGGACGACTCCTGCCCCCTCGACCCCGAGGACAAGGACGGATTCGAAGACGAAGACGGCTGTCCGGATCCCGACAACGACAAGGACCAGATCCCGGACAAGAAGGACAAGTGCCCGAACGATCCGGAGACCTACAACGGCTTCGAAGACGAAGACGGTTGCCCGGACAAGGGCAAGGTGATCATCGAAGGGAGCGACATCGTCATCCTGGACAAGGTGATGTTCGAAACGAACAGCGCGAAGATCTTGCCGGAGTCGAACCCGATCTTGGACGCGGTTGCCGCGACGCTCAAGGCCCACCCGGAGTTCCAGGTCGTGGAAGTCGCCGGACATGCCGATGAGCGCTCCAGTGACGCCTACAACCTGAAGCTGACCCGAGACCGCGCCCAGAGCGTCGTCGAAGCACTCAAGTCCCGTGGACTCAAGGCTGGCCGACTGCTTTCTCAGGGCTACGGCGAGTACTGCCCCTTGGACAAGGCGCGCACTCCCGCGGCCTGGGAAAAGAACCGCCGCGTGGAGTTCAAGGTCGTCAAAACCGAGGACGGAGACACTGGCGTCGAACGCGGCTGTGAAACGGCGCGACAGAAGGGCGTCTACCCACCCAAACCCTGATCCGCGGGAAATGGCGCGGGCACGGGGGGCAACCCTGGGCCCGCGCTCAGTGCGGCGACTCGTAGCGCAGGGGGCCTTGCGGGCCCGCATCGGTAACCTCAGCGGCGACGAGTACCCGGCCGTGCACATCAACGGAGAGGGCCCCCGGACGCACACGACCCGATACGCGTCCGGTCGCCCGATCCACGACGTGCCCGTCGACAACTAGGTGACGCTCGCCGAGCACGACGTCCGCGACGTTCGCCAATCCCTCAACCAAGACGCGCTCGGCCACTTGCGCGGCGGGCGAAGCGGGAACGCTTACACCGAGTAGCCGCGAGCCGTGACGCACCAACGCAAAGCGGCCGCGAACGGAAAGCACCAAGCGATCGTCACCCAGAGCCCGCATCACGCCTTGACCCAGATCCACCAACGCGGCGCTCTTGCCGGGGTGCACGGCAAAGAGATCGGTGTCTAGCTGCGACAGCAGATCGTCGCCAGCGAACGCCAAGTCCGCGCCAAGTTCGATGCTCTGCTGCGATCCCAGGAGCCGCAATGGAGCGCGCCCTGGGGTTTTGTAACACGCCACCAACAGCGCCTTTTGCTTCCGGTTGGCCGCTAGGATCCGCGCGCCACAGTCTTCGTCGGCGAGCACGCTTTCGCTGGAGCCAACTCGTCTCAACAAGCGATCACGCTCGTCGCGCAGGATTTGGTCAGCGCCGAATCGCAACACGAATCCAGGTGCGGGGTTTGCGACCGCTGTAACCTCATTCACCAAATGAGGCTGCACCGCGTCGCCAGCGATGGGCGCGCTAGCAACGAACCGATCCGCCGCCTGACACTCGCCCGGGTCGCGGGACAACGCCGCCGGCAGTGACCGTTTTCCATCGCCATTGGTGTCCTGCGCCACCCCATACAGCACCAAGGTCTCCGGCGAAGCCCCAACAAAGCCCAGTCGTAGCGGCTCGAGGTCGAGGGGCGGCCCCAGCAGCTCCGATCCCGAAGCCAAAGTGCGGATGATGACTCGGGTCTTACCGGCCCGACGGATCAGGTAGGCGAGTCGCCGGCCAACGCCATCGAAAGCAAAACTGCGATGGGACACAAAGTTTCCGGCAACACGGCGGGCATCGACATCGGCAGCAAGCAGCACTTGCGTGCCCTGTTCCGCGTCGATTAGCTCGAAGCGCCCCTCACGCAGAGCCACCAGAAAGCGTCCACGGGGATCCGCGGCGGCTACCTCGCTCACCCGAAGCGCGCTGCCGTTGGCGAGCACAACCGTTCGCTGCCACCGCGCACCCGCATCCGATTCGAGGCCCGGCGCAGGTTGGCATACCGCAACCCACGAGCCAGTCGCAGAGGCTCCCAACCATCGCAGCGGGCCCGCATCGCCGATGCCCTGCGCAGCATCGAGATACACTTCGGCGGCATCCGCGACGCCAGCGTCGACCGCTGCGGGGGGAGGCGCGGAGGGTGCCGATTCGACCCGCGACGAAAGCGGCGCTGGATTCGCCGAAGCGCAGGCCAAGACCAGGCAGGCGGCCGAACTGGGCCACGCGCGCCGAAAGCACATCTGGGTCAGAACGCCCGGGTGTAGCTGAGCGAGGGTCCGCGGTTCCAGTGGAAAGCAGCGGCGGGCGGCGGCTCCTTGGAGGACCCACCCAGCAACAGAATCGTCACGCCAGCGGCGACCCCAACGGCACCGACGCCGAGGCCGATGTTCGCGATGGTCTGCGAGCGCTTGCCACTATCAACGTCGTCCTGGAACTTGGGGTCCGTGCAGCGCCCGCCGCAGTCTTCCTCAAGCTGGTCGTGGGTGCTCTTCGCAGAAAGCGCAAAGATCGTAAACGTCGTCAGCCCCACAGCGCCAACGCCCAGTCCGACATAACCCCAGGTTTTGCTCAATCCACCCGAGGGAGCCGGCTCGGGCGCCACGGGAGCCGGCGTTGGAGCTGGCGTGTCGCTTTCGGGTCGCGTGAGCCGCACGGCGACGGTGCTGGTGTTGCCTGCACCAATCTGAACCGTCCGCTCGTAGCGGGTGTAGCCGTCGGCCTCCACGACGATGACGGAATCGCCGGGCAAAACGGCCAAGGGCGTCCCGATACGATCCGCAGCAATCGCGTTGCCGTTCACCTTCACCACGACACCCGGGGGTGGTTCCACGATGGCAACAATGACTTTGCCGATCTTTTGCTTGAGCAGCGCGAGCTCTGCCGCCGCGGCGTCGCGGGTCGCTATGTACTTGGGCTCTGCATCCGCTTTTGCTGCCGCGTCATCGAGCGTAAGGGACATCTCTTCGTAGGCTTCGTCGAAGCGGCCGAGGCCTTTCAGACTGCGCGCCACATAGAGCCGGGCGTTCGGGCTCTGGGTATCGGCGTGCAGTTTTCGCGCGATCTCCAAGGCTTGTTCGTAGCGCGCACCATCGAAGTGCTCCTGCGCCTCTTTGAACAGTTTTCGTGCGTCGCCCTCTGCCAGCGCTGGCGTGGCGAGTAGCATGGCCGCGGAAAGCATCGCCACGAGTCGTGTCATTACAATCCTTCAGGTCGGAACGAGGTCGCGCCCCCGGGTCTCGGACGAGGTGTGGGTCGGGGAGCCGGCGCAGCGTGCCCTTGGCTCGGCGGCGCTGCAACCTGGGGTGCAGAGCTGGCTGAAGCGTCCGGCGGCGGGCTCACGGACGCACTCGGGGCGGGCGGTACGGCAGCCGATGCGCTCGCCGCGGGCGCAAGTGCCGCCGCCGCTGACGGCTCCGGTTGCGGAACCTGAGTGTCGAGGGGAGCGGCGGAACTGGCACCCGACGAAGCCACCGAAGGCGCGCGTGCATACGCCACGACGCCTGCGGCGATCCCCAGGGCCAACGCGCCGCCGACAAAGTACGGAACTCGACTCCGCTTCTCTGGGGGACGGGTCGACGCCACCAGGGGGCCCCCGGAACGCTCCCCCAGCATCATGGACCCAACCGTCGACCCCGTGGATGGCAGCGTGCCAGCCTCCTGCTCCGGGATCTCCAAAGATTCCAACCAGGTAGCCACGCGTCGGGCGTTTGCGGCTCCGCCGCACACTTCCCGCACCGCACTCTCCACGGCGTCTGCCATGGCGACCGCCGTGTCGTAGCGATCGTCGCGCGACGCCGAGAGCCCGCGCCCAACCACCTGCGCTAGCTTCTCGCCGATCGCCGGCTGCACTTCATTCAAGGGTGTGATGCGACCGTCAAGAATGGCGGCCAGAGTTTCGCCTTCGCTCTGACCTCGGAACAGGCGCCTACCGCTAAACAGTTCCCAGAGCACGATCGAAGCCGCAAAAATGTCGGCGCGGCGGTCGAGGTGTTCTCCGCGGATCTGCTCGGGTGACAAATACGCCACCTTGCCCTTGAGCCCGGCTCCCTGGGTGGTCGCCAGACGCGAGCGTGCTTGTGCGACGCCAAAGTCCGTGATTCGACTCACGCCGTCGCTGCCGATCAGCACATTCTGCGGCGAAATGTCACGGTGAATGATCTGCAGCCCCACCCCGGCTTCGTCTTTGAGCTCATGGGCGGCGTGCAGGCCTTCCAGCATGTCGATGCCGATGCGCGCCGCCACGTTCAGGGGCAACGCCAGACGGTGGCGCGCCGCGTGTCGGAGCACGGTGTGGAGTGAGTCGCCCTCGACGTATTCCATTACGAGGAAAAGGCCGTCCGGACTTCGGTCCACATCTAGGGTCGAAACCACATTCGGATGCCGGATGCGGGCTGCGATCCGTGCCTCGTCCAGGAACATCGCGACGAACTCTTGATCGTCGCAGATGTGCGGATGCATCACCTTGATGGCAACGAGCCGCTCGAAGCCGCCTTCCCCGCTGACTCGCGCGAGGCAGACGGTGGCCATGCCTCCGCGGGCAATCGGTTTGAGCAGCTCGTAGCGCCCCAGTTGCGCCATTGAAAAAGCGTACCAGGCCGGCAACCAAAACGCTGCTTTCGGGGCATGGACTGGGATTTTTGCGGAAAAACGGCAGCCCCGCGGAATGGCCACGTGAGCCATGGGGCGACTGGGGCTAGAATTGGGCCAGCTTGTCCTACTCGATCCCCAGCCCGGGCATGGGCACCCTCATCGTGTGCATGCTGCTGCCGCTCTCCTGTAGCTACGACTTCGACCAATTCTCGCCCAACGGCGCGAGCGGCGACGCTTCGGTCTCCGGCCAGGCGGGCGTTGGCGCATCTGCCGGCAGCGGAGCGTCCGCCGGGAGCAGCGGCTCCGGCGGTTCGGGAGGCAGCGGCGGCAGTGGCGGCGCTTCGGGCTCTAGCGGCAGCGGTGGTATCTCCGGCTCCAGTGGCACTGGTGGTGCCTCGGGCGGAACGGGAGGTGCAACCGGAGGCACCGGTGGGGTCGTTGACGCCGGCGGGCCTATCACGGTGAGCTATCCACCCAACGTATCGGACTGCATCGCCCTGACGGGCTCTCCAAATCCGGACTTTTGCGAGGCGCAATCCGGCGCCACAGAGATGAGCGTCGATCTACTCGACGACCAACTCGCTCCGGACGGCGGCACCTCACCGGCGTCCGGGGCCTTCCTTCGATTCAATCTGGACGGCGCCATCAGCGGCAGAACAGTGACCAAGGTCGAGCTGGAGCTCACCGCGGCATCCACCGTGAGCGCGGACGGCCCCCAGTCCGGCGATGTGTGGCGCGTGTCCGCCTTCACCCGCACGGCGCTTTTCTCGACAGTACCCACCCAACAGGGCGGAGCAGCCCTTGCCGCCAGCTTCGGCCCCGTCGCCGTGAGTCAGGTCGTCACCTGGACGCTGCCCAATAGCTCCGTTCAAGCCAACATGCCGCTGTATCTGGGCGTGTTCCCCGCCCACGCGAACGGCGTCCGCTACATCAACGGCAAAGGCACGAAGCCGCCGAAGCTCAGCATCACCACAATACCATGAGCCCGCGCATCCGTGCATTTGGCCCCATCGTAGCGCTGACCCTCGCGCTCAGCAGCTGTGGCAGCAAAGAGAGCATCTCGCTCAGCGCATTTGTCCAGAACGTTCAGCTCCAGGCAGAACCGAAGACTCTAGGCACGCAACTCACTGGGAGCTTCGAGCTCTTCTTGGAGCTCGGCGCAGAGGCTTCCGGTGGCACTCAGGTGTCTCTCGAGACGTTCGCGCTCGTGCGCGGTGCCGAAACTTTGGTGGCACCGCTGCAGGCTCTGCCTGAAGGTGTCACGTTTCCCCTCTCCCTCGGCAAGGGCAAGAAACAGATCGTGAAATTCAACCTTGACGACAGCGCCGTGCTCGACGCCGCACTCAAAGCATCGTTGTGCTCCGGACCGGTACGCGTACGCGGCGCTGTGAGTGACACCTTGGGTGGCGGGCGCACGCCGCTGGAGAGCATCGACGTCACCATCGGCGGCTGCTGACAGCGTCCCTCGTTCTACGGCTGCTCGGGAGGCGAGACGACGGGCTGAGGTGTCTTGCTGCCCACTTCCATCGCCACGACAAACAGCTTCTTCACGGGTCGCCGGGACTTCTCGTCGGGCCCCAGCCCCCAGAGCCCCACCTGCAGCACCAGGCGCTCGCCCTTTTTCAGAGGTTTTTCCCCGGTCTTTCCAGGAAATTCCCGCACCAGCTTGTGGCTCTCGCCAGGACTCAGGAAGCGCTCTTTGTCACCTCGGCGGGTGTCAGAAAAACGTGTGGTGTCTCCAGCGCGAATCATCTGGGCCGCAATGGCCAGCGGCTCACCGTCCGGTGCGAGCAAGCTCAGCGCGGTATCTTCGACGCTGGCTTCGACTTCGAGCCGCACGCCCCAGCCCCCGCCCACTCGCACGGCCTTGGCCGTTGGCGTGAAACGCGCGCCACTGATCTCGATGACCAAGCCGGCCGGCGTCATCACGTAGCGCACGTCGCGCGGTGCGGCATCGGGGGAGGCAACAGGCGCGCTCGCTTCAGACGGCGGGTCGCTAGGCTCAGGCGTGCTCTCGGGCTGCGGGGTGGGCGCTTTCGGTG
The DNA here is from genome assembly GCA_937872925.1 of uncultured Myxococcales bacterium. GTDB lineage: Bacteria > Myxococcota_A > Polyangia > Polyangiales > Polyangiaceae > JACKEA01. The sequence goes on from CALMUT010000151.1 coordinate 15,458, forward strand.
GCGCTGCGGTGGGAGGCTCTGCGGGGGGCGGCGCCGCGTTGCCGCAGCCAGTGGCTAGCAGAAGCCCAGCCAGCATCGCTACACGTCCGGTCATGACTTCATGCCCTCCTGGTATTCCGCACGCGCAGCAGCCAAGAGCTCAGGCTTCGAGAGCATGGCAAGGGTCGAGCGCGCCAGCGCCTTGGCCGCAACGACCATGGTGTCGAATCCGCGATCACTTTTGGCACACTCGGCAAAGCGGTGCTGGTGACACGCCGTTTCCCATTCGTCGCAGATCGCCAAGTATGGGTGGATCGACGGCACGACTTGACTCACGTCTCCCATGTCCGTGGATCCCGCACCGACCGCCTCGTCCGTGACCCGGGGCTCGCGGCCCAGGGCGCGCAATGCCTCACCAAAGACCGCTGCCATGGCCGCGTTATTGCGCATTTCCCGATAGCCAGTGCGAAGGGAAATCGCGACCTGCACGTCGCACGCCAGTGCCGCCCCCTTCGCGCAGCGTTCCACAATACCGCGTACTCGATCCAGCTCTTCCTTGCTGCGCGCGCGTACCGAAAACTCGCAAGCCGCTCGTTCGGGAATGATGTTCACCGCCTGTCCGCCGTTGGTCACGAAACCGTGCACCCGAACGCCGTCGCGGAAATGCACTCGTTGAGAATCCACGAGTTGAAACGTCTGCATGCACGCCGTTAGCGCGCTGGCTCCGTCAAAGGGCGCCATGGCCGCGTGGGACGGCGTGCCCTGGAACTCCATGGTCAGCCACAGGCTGGCAAGCGCCGGGTGGGTGAGCAGATCGCGATCGAAGGGATGGTACATCATCGCGGCGTCGACCCCTTCGAACACGCCGGCGTCGATCAGCTTCACCTTGCCGGCGCCCCCCTCCTCCGCGGGCGTGCCGATGAGCTCGACGGTCCCCGGCAAGTCCTGTGCGTGCGAAGCCAAAGCCAGGAACGCTCCCGCGGCGCCGCCGGCGATCAGATTGTGTCCGCAGGCATGCCCGATCTCCGGCAACGCGTCGTACTCGGCCAAGATCGCGATGCGCGGCCCACCTGTGCCCACCCGCGCGCGGAAGGCGGTGGCCACGCCACCCAAAGCGCGCTCCACGGGCACCTTCGCCCGTGCTTCCACCACTTCGGAGATCCAGGCGCAGGCTTGATGCTCTTCGTAACGCAGCTCCGGGTGCTCGTGGATCTTGCTGGCGAGCTCGACGACCGCCGAACGATGAGAATCTACGGCTTGGTCGAGCTCTTCAGGCGTGACGGTCATTTTCGCCAGAGCATAGCGCGGCTGCGGCACGCTTTCATGATGCAATCGCGCCTGCTGCGACTACGATGCACTCGTGTCCGTGAAATGCCCGCCCATGCTCGGCACGGCGCTGGTGCTTGCATCGCTCAGCGCCAGCTGTGATCGCGCCGAGGAACCGAAGAGCGACGTAGTCGTCCAGCCTTCGGCAATCGCCAGCGTCGCACCGGCGGCCGCACCCGCGCCAGTCAAAGTGGACGTACGCGAGTCGGCCATGGGCACGGAGGTCCACATCATCGCGTACACCTCGGGCAGCGCCGGCGAGGCCGACACCCGCAAAGCAATCAAAGCGGCGGTGGCCGAAATCCGACGGCTCGAGAGCTTGATGACGTCCTGGCGAGACGACAGCGAAGTCGCAGAGCTCAATCGTCGCGCGGGGGAGTTCGTGCGTGTGAGCCCGGAAACCTATGCCGTCATCGAGCGCAGCCTGTGGGCCGGCAAGCTATCCGAAGGCACCTTCGACATCAGCTTTTCGCCACTCTCAGACGTGTGGAAGTTCGGGGACGCCGCCGAGGCGGCACCGCAGATCCCAAGCAAGGCGCAGGTGCTGCCTCTGGTCGCTCGGGTCGACTATCGCAAAATCCAATTGAAGCAACAGCAGAGTTCCGTCGCCATTGGCAAGGCGCAACGCATCGACCTGGGCGGCATTGCAAAGGGCTATGCGGTCGACGCCGCAGTCGCCATCCTACGCAAAGCCAAGCTGCACTCGTTCTTGGTCCAAGCTGGCGGCGATCTGTATGGCGCCGGGAAGAAGCCCGACGGCTCAGCCTGGGTCAGTGGCATCCGCGATCCCCGCGGTGGAAGTAACGACTTCTTTGCAACCCTCGAGCTCGAAGATCGCGCGTTTTCTACCGCGGGCGACTACGCGCGAGCCTTCATCAAGGATGGCAAGCGCTACCACCACATCATCGATCCCCGCACCGGCTTCCCCGCGACGGCGTGCCGCAGCGTCACGGTCTGGGCGAAAGACGCCCTCACGGCGGACGCCGTAGACGACGCGGTTTTTATCTTGGGAGTAGAGGCGGGGCTGAAGATCGTCGCTGGCCTCGAGGGCACGGGGGTGGTCGTCGTGGACGGGGAAAACCGCGTGCATATCAGCGAACGCTTGAAGGGAAAGGTGCGACTCACTCGCCCTCCCAGCGACGGGATCTGAAGCGGCCGGGGCACACTTCCCGGCGCCTGAGCGTATGAAGATACGTGCCCGATCGCTGGAACCAACTGTACGTGGAATTGACCGCCGCCGAGGCAGGCCGCATCGAGGCCGAGCGACGGCAGAAGTCCGCCCATGCGGACCGCGAAGACTTGCTGCGTTGGAGCCGCGCGGCGTGCCAAACGGTGATTGGGAAAGCGGAAAAAATCGCCCGAGGGCGTGCGGCAGAGCTGCAAGCGCGCGCCGGACTCACCGTGGAGGTGCAGGCGCCGGAATGGTCCACCTTGCGCCACCCAGCCGACCCGACGGAGTGCCCCAGCGCAGAGATCGGGAGCTTGCGGCTGAAGTGTCGCAACGACGAGATCATCCTGTACACCCACTGCACTCCCGGCCGCCTGCCCACGCTGCACTACTTGATGCGCACCCAACGCAGCTGGCCCCAACCGGAGCGCAACCCGCGCTTGGTCACCATCCCGGGCTGCCGCATCACCCGCGGCGAGGATGACGTGCCGATGCTCTGCATCGTCGACCGGCACGGAGTCTCCAGCGTCAGCACAGAGGTAGACGACATCGTGTTCCGCGCTTTTGAGCTGCTGCTGCGTCGGGGTTCCTTCCCAGGCACCCTGCGTGTGCCGGCACCGAAGCTTGCTATCCCCAAGAGTGCGGACACACCCGTGTGGGGCGAGCCCCGTCCGACGCGCTAGGCTCGCGGTGCCGGTGCGCTATCGCGTGAACGCCCACGCCAGAGCGACAACGACTCCAAGCAGGCACCAAGCAATCACTGTAAACGAGCGCGCCGGGCGGCTCTTGGCAGCGACAAGCTCCTGGTGGCGCTCCGCTTCCGCCTGAGACGCGCCTTCGGCGATCAGGACCAACAGTTCTTCTGCGGGCGCGGCGATCGTCAGTAGCGTGGCCCGCTCGCGATAGCCCGCGCCGCCGGCCAGCGCATGCACGCGCTGCTCCACCTTCCCGGTCACGCGCACATAGTCCCCAACCGCGAGAATCGTTTCTTCCCGCATGAGCTTGAAAGTACGCAGCTTGCGCGGAGCGTATTCGTGTTCGAATAGCGCGGTGTTTTTGGCGATGAAGCGTTCCTGCCCCTCTAAAGACTTGCCCACATGACAATGCCCGCGCGAATGAGCGCGGATCGCGCAAAGCAGCGTGTAGAGCTTGCGTAGCGTGCGTTGCTCGTCCACCAATTCCGGCGTCCGCCCCTGCTTCAGCTTGTCACGCAGCGCCGAAAGACTGTCGCTCACGGCGCGCACATCAGCGTCCACCACCGACAGGTTCGCGAGGGTCTCGCGGTGACCCAAGCGCGCCGTGAAGCGCTCCGGCAGCACCAAGATCTCGCCACTTTCGTCCTTCAGGAAAAACGCTTGCCCGGCCTGATCCAAGGCGCCAGTCAGCACGCCAGAGCTCACGACGTACGCCACACATTGGCGCCCACTCGCCGGAGCCTCGAGCAGTGCGGCGTCCGTGCGGCGCACCTGCCCTTCGACGGTCGCAACGCCGTCTACCACGAGGCTCGCGATGGGCACCGGTGCAGCCACGCGCCCAGGCTAGCGCAGGCAGCGTCTAGTCGTCGAACTCGCCAGATTCGGGGATCTCGTCGATGCCCTTGCCGCCGCGCACCGGGATCGCCCGCGCCGTGGCGACGGTTTCCAGCACCTGCTCCAAGCCGCTGCGGTCACCCACCGCTGGCAAAAAGGAACGGCTGCCGTCCCACAAGTCCAAGGCAATGCTATTCGGTTGGTCTAGAACGACGCAATCGATTTGGGCCCAGCGGTAGCGACGCACCCGAGGCCAGCCGAAGCTGAGTACGTCGCGGAACTCCACGCCGTCCCCCCGCACCCGCACGCCGCGCATGCCGGTGCGAAAGACCGCCGCCAGGGAACTCAGGCATACAATGCCCGCCAGCGTGCGGGCGCCGATGATGCGGTGCACGTCCTTTTCGACGACATAGATGTACAAGGTCGAGCTACTCGGGGACATTTCCGCAACGACCACCAAGAGCACGACGGCAACGGCTATCAGCACGTACAGCGCAGACGGGATCTTCGCCGGCCAGGGCGGTCCGAAGACCGTCTCGGTCGGCCGATACGTCATGTCAAAACCCGGAGGTCGAGATGGCCTGCCCACGAGTATGAAACGTAGCGCCCCCACCCATCCTTGGAAAGGGTCTGAAGAAAAGCGCCTCTCCGGCGCGACGGCCCCAGACGCCGGCGGCCCGCCTTGCACCCTGTGTCGGACGGGGCTACTCGACCTCCGTCCGGCGGCGCTGCCCCGGCCCAACCAAGGCGAGACCCCATGAAAATCTTCATCGACAGCGGCGATATTGGCGAGATCAAGGAAGCACAGGCCATGGGCGCCATCGACGGCGTGACCACCAACCCGTCCCTGCTCTCCAAGGCCGGAAAGCCCATCAAAGCGGCGATTTCCGAGATCTGCGAGGTGGTCGATGGGCCCATTTCGGCCGAGGTCTTGGCGGTCGAGCTGGACGGCATCCTCAAAGAGGGCCGGGAGCTCGCCAAGATCCACCCCAACGTCGTCGTCAAAGTCCCGCTGATCCCCGAGGGCCTCAAGGCCGTCCGCGTGTTCACGGCTGAGGGCATCAAGACCAACGTGACGTTGTGTTTCTCCGCGAGCCAAGCCCTGCTCGCGGCCAAAGCCGGCGCGACCTACATCTCACCCTTCGTCGGCCGCCTGGACGACCTTTCCGACGACGGCATGAACCTCGCGGAACAGATCGTGACCATCTACCGCAACTACGACTTCACGACAGAGCTTCTCGTCGCAAGCGTGCGCCACCCCGTGCACGTGGTGCAGGCCGCACTCATGGGCGCCGACGTTGCGACGATCCCCTTCAAGGTCATCCTGCAGCTGTCCAAACACCCGATGACGGACCTGGGCCTCGCGAAGTTTCTCGAAGACGCGAAGAAGATCCCCAAGGGCTGACTCCGTTGCCGACGGTCGTCAGGCGCCGCGCCCCAGGTGCACCCAAGCTGTCCGCGCGCGCCGTGCGGGAGCTGGGCGACGTGCTGCTCGGCGCGGTCGATCAGGCGCACGCGGAACTCAGCGTGCTGCTCACCGACGACCGCACGATCCACGCCCTGAACCTGGAACATCGCGGCAAAGACAAACCCACCGACGTACTCGCGTTTCCCCTCGACGAGGACGACGTTCCCCCGGGCATGCCCCGACTCCTGGGCGACGTCGTGATCTCCTTGGACACCGCGGCCCGCCAAGCCCGCGGGCGCCGGCGCGAGCTATTGCCGGAGGTCCGCCTGCTGCTCGCCCACGGCTTGCTGCACCTTTTGGGCTTCGATCACGACACCCCAGCGAAAAAAAAACGCATGACTCGCGAGACACGCCGCCTGGTCCGCGCGGCCGAATCCCAGAGCGACGCTCGGCCAGCCGGCCCACCCCGAACCCGACGCGCCCGTATTTCCCGCAAGGCCTGAGGATTTCGCCGTAAACGCCCGTGTCTGTTGGCTTTGTTGGGGCGTTCAGCCGTGCACCCAGTGGCCCGATCCGTCGTCTGAAGCGCTCCCAGCTCCGACCAAATATGGCCGTTTGCACGCTGTGATGTACCCCCTGGGGGCATGGCACCCCGGAAAAAAAGCTGGTTTGGCGTGCCGGTGCACGTTTTTTCCGCTTGAACGGCCGAAAATCCCTTGGTACCAGTCGCGTGCCTTGAACGGCTCTCGCGACTTCTTGAAGAGCGGCGAGAGAAGGGCGGGAGAGGCGGGTTTGGCAAGATTTCCCATTTAGCAGGAGGCAGACGATGGCTGGAAAGAGGCTTACTAAGGCGCAAACGGTTGCAGAACTCTCGAACGCGGCGGATCTCGACAAGAAGAGCGTCAATCGTGTTTTCGAGGCACTCCAAGAGCTCATCCGCAAGCAGCTCTCGGCTCGGGGTCCCGGCGAATTCGTCGTCCCCGGCCTAGTGAAGCTCCGCGTGGTGAAGAAGCCCGCGACCAAAGAGCGCCAGGGCATCAACCCGTTCACCAAAGAACCGATCACCATCCCGGCCAAGCCGGCGAGCAAGAAGGTCCGCGCAACGGCCCTGAAGGCGCTCAAAGATCTGGTTCAGTGAACCGCTGACGTTTCTCGCCCGGTAACTGCCGAGCAAAGAAACGAAAGCTGACGATCCCCGGTGCTCGCAAGAGCGTCGGGGTTTCGTCTTTTTGTGGGCGTGAAAGTGGGGGCGCTGCGTGAGCTTGCGACGGAAAGTGTGGGGATTGTGCGGGGGAAACGCGGCGAAGTGGGATCCGTCGGTATTATTGGGTCGCGGCACTTTACGGCGATGTGCGTCGCTTCTCGTGCGGAGCGACGCGGGAGCAATCTGGGGAATAACGGCGTGCTACGGAGCGCGCTTCACGCCTCCAGGGCGGCGCGGATACGCGCGAGCACGCTGTCCAAGCGGGTGCACACATCATCCGCGCTGGCGCGGATCACGCGGTAGCCGAGGCGCTCAAGCGCGCGGTCCCGCCGCGCATCGGCCGCACGCCGCAGCGCATGCTGCGGACCATCCACTTCGATGACCAAGCGATGCGACGCGACGACGAAGTCCGCAATGAAGCGACCAAGCACGACCTGGCGCTTCACGCCCACCCCAAGACGCTTGCCACGAATGGCGCCGAAGAGCACCTGCTCCGGCCACGAGGGCGAAGCGCGCATGACGCGAGCGCGCTCTTCCAGCTGACGACGACGAGACAAACTTTGCGCAGGCTTTTGCATGACGACTCCGAGGCCCGGGATTGGCTGGCGGGCTTCGCCCACCATGGCGCATGAGGCGTGACGCGCTCTCGTTGCACACGCGCGCGCCAGTGCTGCGCGGTGCGTTCACGCGCGCGCCCGCGCCGAGCGCGGCGCGACTCGTGCGCCGGAATGCGGAGACCGCCAGACAAGCCCGGGCCGAATGATCGCAAGAGACTGGCGCGCAATTGGCCCGTCAGGCTGCGGAGCGCGTTGCATCAGCCTGGCCTGCGCAAGCAGACTGTGCTGGCAGCAATCAACGCGGGAGACAATTCTCACGCGATACGTGCAGATCGCCGTGGCGCGACGTGCAGCTAACCACAAACGAAGTGCCCAGCCCCTCCCATGGCACGCGCAGGCCGCAGGCCGAGCATGACATTTGGGAGGGGCAAGCTGAGCGAAGCGAAGCGGGGGTGGGCAACAAAACGGCCAAGCCGGCGAGCAAGAAGGTCCGCGCAACGGCCCTGAAGGCGCTCAAAGATCTGGTTCAGTGAACCGCTGACGTTTCTCGCCCGGTAACTGCCGAGCAAAGAAACGAAAGCTGACGATCCCCGGTGCTCGCAAGAGCGTCGGGGTTTCGTCTTTTTGTGGGCGTGAAAGCGCGGGACGGCGTGAGTTCGCAGTCTGCATGCGCGGGGGAAACGCGGCGCATGGGATGGGCGGGGGAAACGCGGCGCAATTGGGATGGGCGGGGGAAACGCGGCGCAATGAGATGCGCCGGCGCGGAAAACACGGAGGATCGCGCGAGCCGCGTGCATCACCCGCAGCTTTCGTCGGTATTTTTGGGTCGGTGCGCCAGGCCAAGCCTGGATGAGGAGGAAGTCATGTAGAGGAAA
>CALMUT010000152.1 GCA_937872925.1 uncultured Myxococcales bacterium
CCCCCCCCCCCTCCCCCCCCCCCCCCCCCCCCCCCCCCCCCCCCCCCCCCCCCCCGCCTCCCCCCCCCCGCCGCCCGCGCCTTGCCTTCCCCGCCGACCGCGCCTTCCCCGCGCAACTGCGTCTTGCCCGGGCGCCCTCGCGGGTCGATCGCACCGAAAAGCCCGCGGAAATCCGATATCCACCCGGACCTCAAGGCTGCTACGCAGCGGAGTTTTGAGGATCTTTGAGGGGGCAGCTCGGGGCCAGATCCGTAGGTTTGCCCATGAATCAGGCCATGCATTCCTTCAACTACAAAAAGAACTCCACCTCGAAACAGATCCGCCTCTCCGCTCAGGCGCTCGACGACGGCGGCCTCACCGAGGCAGCGCTGAGCGGCGACGAGCAGGCATGGGCCGAACTACTGCGGCGCCACGGTCCGACCATGCGCCGCTGCATCACGAGCGTGACTTCCCGGTTCCGAGCAGTTGCGTCGCCCGAGGACGAGCACGACATCTTCGCGACCGTGTGCCTGCGCCTCGTGCAGCATCAGGGCAAGCGACTGCGTGCCTTCGACCCGACCCGCGGCTGCTCCCTCGGCGCATGGCTCGGCACCATCACCATTCGCACGACCTACGACTTCTTGCGCAAGCACAAGCGCGACAGCAAGCGCAGCTCTGAAGCGCTCCTCGATTCGATGACCAGCAGCGAACCAGATGCCTTCGATTGCTATTTGGGCGCCCAGCGTGCGCAGCTGCTTCAAGATTGGATGCAGCAAATGAATCAGCGCGACCGGGTATTTCTCGAGAACGTCTGCACCGACACAACAGACCCGAAAAAGCTGGCGGATGAGATGGGCATCAGCGTCGCGACTGTGTACTCGAAGAAGCACAAGCTGATCGCGCGGCTGAACCGACAGGCTTGCGCGACGTCAGCGGGCGCTGCGGCTTGAGCGTTTCTCAGCTGACGCCAGCCAAGCTTCCAGGCGAAGCTCGGGCTGCCCGGCCTGTCGACGAAGCTGCGCCCAACGGCGCAGGGCAGCGCATTTGCGGGCGTATACGTGGTCTCGGCCGCCTGTCGCTTGCCACAACGCCTGCACTTCGTTGGGCGACAAAGATCGAAACTCCCCAACTCCGAGCGCGCCGAGTTCCAGTGGCCCGACCGCTTTGCGATGCAGCGCGTGCAAGTAGAAGTTTAGCGCGCGCGTCATCCGGCGTATCTGCCGATTCTTGCCTTCGCTCAAGCGAACGTGCAGCTCCGTGAAATCCTCACTACGATGCACAATCTGGACGCTATCCACCCGAACCGAACGCCCTCGAATATCCAGCCCGCGGGTCAGCACGGCCAATCGGGGATCGTCGTCCGCAACGTGCTCGTTCAGCCAAAGCCAGTAAAGCTTCTGGGTATGGTGGTCAGGGTGCAAGACCGCGTTCGCTAGGTCGCCATCGGTCGAAAACAGCAGCAGGCCGGAGGTCATGCGGTCGAGGCGACCAATCGGAAACACGCCGTGGGGCATTCTTGCCAAGAACTGCCCTAGATCTGCCCGGCCGTCCGGATCCCGCACGCTGCTGGTCACGCCGAGTGGCTTGTTCAACATGATGTGCACATGCGACGTACGCGGCGCGAGGGGATCGCCCTCGCGCGTCACGACGTCCTCTTCAAAAACTAGCTTCGTGGCGTCGCGGCACACCACGCCATTGACGTGCACGCGTCCGGCGCGGATAGAGTCGCGACCCTTCAGCGTCGAGTCGTCGGTGGCGTCGCGAAGGAATTTGTCTAGGCGGCGAGGAATGAACACCCGCTCAAAGCCCCAGATCCAAGCCTTGCGCCGCAAGCCGCTCCCGCGCCTTGTCGGCGCGCAGACACTCGCCAATACCCACCCCGGCCATCACGGCGCCAGCGACGCCGGAAATGATCACAAAGACGGGCATCAACGTCACGTATCCACCCAATAGCGCTGTCACCGAGAATACGATGGTCGACAGCACGGTCACCGCACCGAGCGCGGCACTGCCAATGGCCGCCCAACCCCGCCCACGGGAAAGCATCCAGCCGCAGATAGCCAGCCCCAAGCCGAACAGCAGCTGCGCAAACGGGGCAATGGCGAAGAATCCGACCAGACGAATATTCACAAAAGACTGCACCCCCAGCACGACGGAAAAGACGCCCGCCAAGGTTGAGACGCGTCCAGCTATGCGCACGAGCGTGCTCGGCGCGGCGGCTTGCACGTCCTCGTCGCCATCCGAGATGGCCAGCCCCTTGAAGCTGCCTTCGTCGCTCATGATTCCGCGGCGGTTTCAGGGTCGGGCTCGGCCTCGGTACCGGGAACGGCGCCTTCGCGCGCGGGCTCTTCGGATAGCGACGCCAGCTTCCGGAACATCAGCAGATGACCAAAAAGGGCGAGCTGCACCAGGAACGTCGGCAACCAGACCCAGGGAAAGTACGCGACAATGCGGTTCTGCGGGGTGAACAGGCCGAAGGGCTTCGGGAACGCAAGCACCGCAAGCGTCACGATGGTGCACAGCAGCAGGAGCCCTGCCACATTCCAGATCTTGAGCACTTTGGGCGAAACGTAACCGCGCCGCAGTAGGAACCAAAGCACCAGCGCGCTGGCGCCCGTCAAGATGTCGAAGTTCCACCCCGTGAAGGTCATCTGCACGGGAAGCACCCCGTGCTCAGCAAGCTGGTGGAGCACGATCTCCAAAGGTAGGCGGAAGGCCTGGAAACCGACCAACAACGTCAGCGGCAAACGCTTGGCGACCCACATCCCGGCGGGCGACAGGGATACGGCCGTAATGATCAGGGCAGCGGGCACCACCACGCGCACCAACATCGGCGGAACGGCTTCGAATTGGGCAAGCGTCCCGGCATTTGCCAACCACGCCGGCACGACGAGCCACACCACAAAACCAACGCGCAGCAGCAGCGACATACTGGTGCCGCTGGATATCGTGCGAAATGTGGTCAACACCGCAGCAACTCCCCAGGCGACCACGGCATAGAAAGCGTAGGTCAGCCAGACCGGGAGCGATGCAATCATCAACTCGTGCACACCGACTTCACTAGCATTCGAGAGACGAGTACGCTGGATCCAAATGCGGCAGCTCCCCTACTTTTTCTGCGCCTTCTTGTGGCTCTGGCCCGGGATGTCCGCAGCTCAGGGACCCTGGCGCCTCGACGCGGGCGTGACGGCGTCTCGCTTTGAGCAACAGGTAAAAACCGAGGTCGGGGGAGCCCGCGGAGAGCGCCTGGTGGAAAATAGTGAGCTCGGACTGCTGCATATGCTGACCTACGATGTGTGGGGGCCGCTATCCCTGGGGGTCTTTCAGCAATTGGACGCGGGGTCGCGGTCGGCCAGCCGCTTCACGGCGTTCGCGCCGGACGGCGCGCCCCAGGTGGAAGGCGAAATCGGGGGCTCGTATTTGGAGATGTGGCTGGGCCCGCTGCTGCGCGCGCGCTGGAAGCGATTGTTCATCGAGCTGGGCTATGGCGCGCTAGGACGCAGGCACGACACGGCGCGCCGGGATCTGGCCACGGACGCCGGGGATACCTCCGGCGCGTTTCGGACACATCCCACCATCGCGTGGATGATCGGCCTCGGTGGCACGGTGCCCGTGACGGAAGCGCTCTCGGTTGCGCTCCGCGTCGAGTATCGCGTGCGCTACTACGATCGGCGAGGCGGCCATCCGCTGGCAGAAGACGCGGTGCACGGGACCCAGAACCTGACTCCGTTCTTGGGCCTCGCGTACGGGTTTGGGGACTAGTTCCAGGGGGTGGCAGTTGGCCGGGACGGTCTTCGCTGGCTGTAGTGGCGGCGGCGACCGTGGTCAATGACGGTGCCGGGGGGCAGCGGGCCTGGCGTGGCGCTCGGCCGCGAGCAAGGGACTTCGCGGCGCCAAGGCGACGGTGGAGTGCCGTGCGCACACCGGCAGGCCGCTCCTCCCATAGGCCGAAATTGGCTCATGGCTCCCAGCGCTTGACGCCGGTCAAGCTGCGGGCGCGGTGCCTCGTATAGCCTCCCGCATCTTTTACGCATGCAGGAGCGCCCCATGAAAGTCCTATTGATCTGGCCGAAGTTCGACAGCTTTTCGTTCTGGAACTTCGAAAAAGTCTGCGAGATGGCCGGGGTGAAATACATGACGCCCCCGCTGGGACTGCTCACCGTCGCCGCACTTTTGCCCCAAGACTGGGAGATGAAAGTCATCGACGAGAACGTGAGTGCACTCACCGATGCGGATCTGGACTGGGCCGACATGGTGTTCGTTGGCAGCAAGATCGTACACCGCGACCGAGCACTCTCGGTGATCCGGCGTGCCAAGTCTCGGGGCAAGCCTGTGGCTGTCGGCGGCCCGGATCCCACAATGAGTCCGCAGTTCTACGAAGAAGTGGGCGTGGACTATTTGTGCTTGGGCGAAGGCGAAACAATCGTGCCCATGCTGCTGAAGGACATCGCGGCCGGCAAGAAGAGTGCGGTCTACCGTTCTGACGAACTGCCGGACATGGCCAAGAGCCCGGTGCCACGCTTCGACCTGATCAATCACCGGGACTACCTGTACGTCGGGATCCAATACTCCCGCGGCTGTCCCTACCATTGCGAGTTCTGCAATGTGATCGACCTATTCAAGAACGAGTACCGAACCAAGACCATCCCCCAGGTGCTTGCCGAGCTCGACACGCTCTACAATCTTGGTTACCGCGGGCAGCTCGATTTCTTCGACGACAACCTCGTCGGCCACATGAAGGATGTGAAGCCGCTGCTTCGGGCACTCGCAACCTGGTTGAAGGACCACAGATACCCCTTCAACTTCAGCACCTCGCTCACTCTAAACGCCGCCAAAGACCCGGAAATCATGCAGCTGCTGCGTGCCGCCCAATTCAAGTACTTCCTGGTGGGCATCGAAACACCCGACGAAAACGCCCTCAAGAGCGCGAAGAAGCCCCACAACACGGGCTTTTCCATCGCAGAAGCGGCGGACCTTTTCTATCGCCAAGCGGGCGCGACCCTGCACTCAGGCTTCTTGCTGGGGCTCGATGGCGAGTCCGACGATATCGCGGATCAGATCATCCGCTGCATTGACGAGGCCTGCATTCCCTGGGTGATGGCTGGCGTTGTGTACCCGTTGCCGGGCACCGCGCTGTCCAAACGGCTGGACCGTGAAGGGCGGCTGTTCCCGAAAGCACGCAAGGACTTGGCAGAGGGCGCACGGGATCAAATCTCGGCGGGTATCCAGTTCAAGACCGAGCGTCCTGCAGAAGACGTGCTCGAAGACTTGGTGCGGATCATGCACCACTCCTTCGACCCCGAAAAGTACTTTCAGCGCTGCACAGACGTGGCACTGCGCCTCAACACCGTGCCGAACGTAATGCCCGGCCGCTACATCTTCCTGCGCAACGCTCGCACCTTCTTGCGGCTCACCGTCGAGATGACCAAGAATGCGGACACCCGGGGGCCATTCTGGAAAGCACTGTCCACGGTTGTCCGCAAGAACCACGCAGGCGTCGAGGCGCTCGCCACCCTTTCGGTGCTGTACGTGCATTTCCGATCGATGCTGCCCTACTGCTACGAGAAGCTGGCAGAGCAGCAGCAAAAGCTCCGGGACATGGGTCGCGAAGCCTGGCTGGCCGAGAACCTACGGGAGCCGGAGCCGAAACGCGGACACCTGCGCGTGGCCCACGCAGCAAGCGCTTAGCACCGGCTACGCCTTAGCGTCTGCGCGGCTCCGTGGGCACGCCCTCGAAGAACCCGACTTCGTTGAGAAAACGTCCAACATGGCGCAAATAGTCGCCCCGGTCGAAGTGCAGCAAATGACTGCCGACAAACCAGTGCAACTTGCAGCGTTGCCAATGCTCCCAGAGCAGGCGCGTGTGTTTGGGCGGCGCCAGCCGGTCGCCGATGCCGCCAATGACCATGAGCCGCTCTCGAGGCAGTAGCGGCGCGTAGGTGAGTGGCGAGCTGACTGCCAGCATCGCACGCGCATCCTCGATGCGTTGTCGGAATACCTTGAGCGAGGCGCGGAGGACGCTGCCTATCGGCTCCCACTCCAGCACCAAGTCCGGCAGCGTGGCCAGGGGCACGTTCGGGATCGCAAAGGAAAGGCGCGGCTCCGTAGCCGCCAGTAGCGCCGACGTATATCCCCCGAGACTCACTCCCATGACGCCCACGCGCGGCACACCACGGGTCGTGAGCAAGTAGTCGACGAATACCCGGAAGTCGTGCACAGCCTGGCCGAAAGCCTCGTTGATGCGGCCCGGGCCCCCCGCAAAGAAGCCGTGGCCCGAAAAGGGCGAGAAGCGCGTCTGCCGGCTGCCGTGGAAGGGTAGCGTAAATAGTGCCACATCCAGACCCATGCGATACAGCCACGGCAGGGCGAAGAACCATTCGTTCAACCAATACAGGTCTGCGGAAAATCCGTGGATGGCAAGCACGGTGGGCCGCGGCGGGCCGGGGTGCTGCCACAGACGTAGGCGCGCCGTGCGGTTCTTCTTGTGCCTCAGATAGCTCGAGCGTTGGCTGGCGAGAAAGGGCTGGTAGGTGCTCTGAAACGACAGGTCTTGAAAGCCACCGTCCCGTGGTCGGAAGCGGGCGAAGCGCGCCCGGCGAGTCTCGATGCGAACGCCTGATTCGGGCGGGCGAAAAAATCGTGTCGCGTCCCGGCTTTCCGCCAGGGGCGCATAGCTGCGCAGATCTTCGAAGGCGCCACGGAGCTTGCCGGGGTGGTACCCGATTGGCAGCGCCAATCCGCCCACCAGACACGCGCCCAGGGTTCGCAGGACGACGTCCGACGCGGCGGCGGCTTGCACCTGCATCCGATCAGCCCACTCCAGCTCGAAGGCCTCGCGCTGGTTGGCGAAGTCTGGAGGTAGATCCTCCCACCAAAATTCCGACAACGCGATAGGAGGTGCGTCGAAGCAGGCGTCGTGCGCGATGCGTGAGATCACCGAGGCGCGGCTCATTGGGGAGCCGTACCCCCCGCTGCACCTTCCAAAGCCGCGCGCAGCGCGGGCGGAACTGGGCGCTTGCCGCTGCCGTCCGTGCCGACGCAGACGTATACGATTTCGGCAGCTACCATTTCCCGCAGATCTACCATGACCTTGAAAGCCAAGCGAAAACTCGTGGTTCCAATGGCGCTTGGCTGCACCCGCACCACGGGCGCATCGCGGAAGCGTACTCCGTCTCGATAGTCGACGCTGCTGTGTACGACCTGCACGTCGAAGCCCGACGCGAGCATCTGTTCGTAGTCGAAGCCGAGATCAGCCAGATACGCGGTCATGGCGTCGTCGAACCACGCCAAGTACCACATGTTGAAAACGACCCCCTGCTGGTCGACTTCCAAATACCGAACCGAAACGGGCACAGAGAACGCAGCGGTGCTCATCCACCAAACCAGCGACGCCAGAAGGGACCTTCCTTCTTCTCCTCCGCTGGCGCCTGCGCCATGCGCTGACGCGGGGGTGGAGGTGGCGCGCGACGCGGGGGCGGCTGCGGGGGCGCGGCGGCGGGCTGAACGGCGGGGGCAGCGGGCACGGCGGCCGGTGCCGGTGCCGGTGCCGGTGCCGGTGCCGGTGCTGGTGCTGCCGCGGCGGGTTGGGAGGCTGCTTCGTCAAAAAGGGCGTCGAGTCCCCACGCGCTGGGATCCTCGAACCCGCCCGACTTCGCTTCGATGCCGGGAGTGCCGAGTCGCGACGGCTCTTCGGTCATCACGCTCCCCGGGCTCGCGGAGAAATCGTGCAGCGCGTCGATGATGAGGTCGCCCATTCCGCTGGCATCCCCCGCCTCCGGCTTCTTGCGGGACACGCGCTGATCCGCCGCGCCAGCAACCAGCTTGCCGATATCCAGGTAGTTCGCAGGGGGTAGACGCGTGAGCAGGACGCTCAAATCTCGCGCCATGTCGTCGGCGACGGGGTAGCGCTGCGCCGGGCTGCCCGCGAGCGCCCGCCCCAATACCGCAATCACGTCTTCCGGGATGTCCGGTCTGAACTGTCGGGGATCAGGGATCACGGCGTCGCGCACCAACTTGAAGGTCTCGACGTCGCTCGCGCCGAGGAACAACCGGCGACCCGTGAGCATTTCCCAAAGCAAGATCCCGGCAGCAAAGATGTCTACGCGACGATCGGTCTTTTCTCCGCGCGTTACCTCTGGCGCAAGGTAGCCAAACTTGCCCTTCACAATGTCCTCGTCCTCAGAGGTCAGATGAGAGCTGGCTTTCGCCAGACCGAAGTCCACAAGTTTCACTTCGCCGAACCGCGTCATCAGCACGTTGTGGGGAGAGATATCGCGGTGCACGATGTCCAAAGGACGCCCGGAGTGGTCCTTGGCGTTGTGGGCGTAGGAAAGCCCTTCGCAAACGTCGAGGGCAATGCGGCACGCCACTTCCACGGCCATGCGCTCCTGACGCCCCGCTAGGTACTCTAGAACCTCCTTGAGGTCGGCGCCGTCAACGAACTCCATCACGATGAAGTGCGCCCCACCGCCCTGGCCGATATCGAATACCTGCACGCAGCGCGAGTGACTCAGGTAAGCGCCGAGGCGCGCTTCATCGAGGAACATGTTGATGAAGTCGCGGTTGGCGCTGAGCTTGGGCAGCACTCGCTTGATCGCCACTTTCTTGCGAAACCCTTCGATACCGGCGCTCTCGCCTCGGTACACCTCCGCCATGCCTCCCGCGGCTATCTTCTCGACGATGTGGTAGCGCTGGCTTTCACTCATTTTCGGCTGGTCTCACTTGCTCGGGTAGCCCCGCATGATTTCACGGATCGGCGCCGGTCGAAAGGCCGAGTCTGGCTCCTCGGAGCCCATGCTGCCGGAGAATATGCGGTAAAAACGGCGGTTTATCCAAAACCGCGGGCGGGCCAGCTGAGCGTGGGCGCCACGCTCAGTGTTTTGTTGCTGGCATTTGGCAGGCGGGTGAGGATGCGCTCAGTAGCCGGGCACGCGCCACCGAATTGGACGATTCCCCCGGAGCTGCCATGACCCGAAGGGATTTTTACAGCCTGAGCCGGCCGGTGCAAGAGCGCCTGCTGGATTCCTTTCACGCGCGCTACGCACCGCTACCGATCTTGGTGAAACACGGCCCGCGCCGGACCTCCCTAGCATGGCTCGCGGTGAGCATTGCTGGCGCTATCGCCGCGATGCTGCTGTGGACCCTGGGATTCGGCAACGCCGCGAGCTTTTTGTCCCTGCACCCGCTCCCCTTTGCGCTGCTGTTCGCGATAGCACTGGGCTCGACCATTACTGGAGTCATCTGCGCCGTAGCCCACGCGGTCCACACCCAAAGCCTGCCGTTCCCCCCCGGCATCTATCTGTTTCCGGCGTGCTTGATCGACGCGCGGGACGATCGCCTTGAGGTGCATAGTCTCTCGGAGTTGAGCCACGCGGCAGGCTCCGGCTCAAGCGTGACCGTCAGCATTGGAGCCACCAGCTTTTCCTTGCCCGTTTCGGATCCGGGGCTGACCGCTGAGGCTGTATCGCGCATCCAAGCCGCGGCAGCACAGCTGGGCCAAGCAGACGAAAAGCTCATCTTCGAGCTCGACCCGCTGACGGAACCGTCAGTGCTCAGCCCTCTGGCCCCGCAGCAACCGCTCACCAGCGATCGCCCGATCTGGATCCGCCTGCGATTTGCCATCGGCGGTGGACTCGGACTGCTACTGGGCATCGGCATGTTTAGCTTGCGCAATGACATGAGTGATCAGCGCATGTTCGCCCGAGCGCGCAGTCTGGACAGCGTCGAAGGCTACGCCGCGTACTTGGCGCGCGGGCAGGCACACCGCGATGTCGTTGAGCACGAGCTAATGCCACGGGCGAAGCTGCGCTTGGCTATCGCAGAGGGAAGTGTGGACGCGATTGACGCCTTCACGCGAGAGCACTCCGCTGACAAAATCCAGCACGAAGTCGAGATCGCCCGGCGCAACGCCCTGATCGCCGAGTTCGAACAAGTACGTAAAGAAGGCACGCTGGCGGCCCTCTTGGGTTACGCCGCTCGCCGCCCCAAACACGGAATGGGCAAACCCTACGAACAAGCGCTGCATGCTCCGTACGCACTCGAACTGCAGCGCTACCGCAAGCGAGCTCCCGAGGACAGCGAGCTGCCGGACGTGGTGGAACAGTTGATCGCATACTCGGAAAAGGCCGGCGCCAAGAAGGTGGGCGACAAGTTCTTGGGCTCCGACGTGAAAGTGCATTTCCTGCGCTTGAAGTCGCAGACGATCCATCGTGCGGACCAGGCGGTCAGCAAGAACCCGATGTTCAACGGCGTGAGTTCCCTGCCGACGAGATACTTCTCCGACACAAAGTTAGCCGAGCACACCAAAGGCGCTGCAGAGTCCCTCGCGGCCAGCCTTTCAGCAGGGTTCAACAGCGAGATCTTGCGGTTTTCTGCTGGCGAGAGTTGGGTGGGGGATGAAGAGAGCGTCGCTCCCGCAAAAGCTCCAAGAATCGTCGTGCATTATCGGGTGGAGTGGTCCGGTGGAGCCCACGCGAGCAAGAAGCCCCGCGGCGTGTTCATCGGACTCTACGTCTTCTTCCGCGCGCGGATTGAAATGGCTGGCGCTGAACCGGTGATCTTGTCCAAGTACACCGCCGGGCAGAATGTGCCGCTAGAAAAGCTCGCAGAGTTCTCCGGTGCGGACGCGGCAGGCACGGCGGAAACCGCGATCTACACCGGAATGCTGCAGGAAGCGTTCGCAGAATTCCAAAAGGAACACTTAGCCAAATGGTTCAAAGCCAACGCTGGCAAATAGCGTAATGGTTCCCGATTCGCTGCGCCCTTTGCTCGTATTCGCCCTGGTCTCGAACCTTTATGGCAGCGGGATTGTCGCCACGCTGGCCCTTCGCGCCAACACGCATCCTCTGCCCACGCCGTTTTCGTTGAAGAAGTTCTACGCGCTCATGGGGTGGGCGCCACTGACCTTCGCGAGCCTGGGCCTGCTGATCAGCCCGCGCTACTTCGCCTTCTTTTTCCTCGCGGGGTCGGCGGGCATCGTCGGCGAAGTGCTGGTTTCCATCCTGTGGCGGAACTACTTCGCGGAACCGATTTGGGTGTATTCCTATGGCGCCAAGGTGCGCGGCGATACCAGCTCCTTGAACTTCCTGCCCTGGGCCGTCGGCGCGCTGTTGTTCCACCTGACCAGCAAGGTGCTCGGTGCGGAGGTCGGCTTTGCCCAAGTGCAGCGGCCCATGCTGATCGCGGCGGCGTCCGTCACTGTGGGGGTGCTCGCGGGATTTCCGTTGCGGCGCCTGACCGCCGCACGCCTGCGGCAATTCTCGGGCGGCGCGTTTGCAGTATTCTGTCTGCCCATCGCGACGACCGCGATCGCCCTCGGGGTGCTGTGCGGCCCGTGGTGGCCCGCTGCCATGGGAACCTTCGCCGTCGTGGGCTTCTATACGGAGTATTCCTACGGCCGCGGCATGAGCATGTTCTTCGCGCGGGGACTGTGGACCTACCAGCGCTGGCCCATCGATCAGGGCCACAGCAGCTTTGTGACGTTCCCGCTGTGGGCGCTGGGCGGGCTCTATTTCTACTTCGTGACGGCCACGCTGGGCGTGTGATCGGATCAGTCCCGGCTCAGGTCTGGCGCACGGGCTCAAGCACCGATGTCGGTCCGCTGAGTTGTGGCGTTTCGTGGGGATCGCTGACGAGATTGCGGTGCAGCACTTTGGCGGGCGGCTTGCGCAAGTCCCGCACCAATCCCACCCAAGACAACAGCTTGAGCAGATAGTAGCTGATATCGATTTCCCACCAGAAGAAGCCCTGGTTGGCACTGGCTTGGTAGTAGTGGTGGTTGTTGTGCCAGCCCTCGCCGAGGGTGATTAGCGCAAACAGAAATGAGTTCTTGCTCGTGTCCGTGGTGCGATAGCGACGCCTGCCCCAGATGTGGGTGAATGAATTGATGGTGAATGTTCCGTGATAGAGCAACACCGTGGACAGAAAGAACCCGCCGAAGAGCGCACTCGCTCCGCCAAAATACACACACAGGACCGCCAACAACGTTGGGGGCACGAGGTAGTGGCGGTTCAGCCAGCGCAACTCCGGGTACTTGGCAAAGTCCTTGATTCGAGTGAAGGGAGTCTGGTCATACTTCTCGCAAACAATCCAGCCAATGTGGCTCCACCAGAAGCCCTTGCGCGGCGAGTGCACATCCTGATCCGTATCGCTGAACTTGTGATGGTCGCGATGGTGCCCCGCCCACCACAGCACGCCCTTCTGCGCCGCCATGGTTCCACCCCAGGCCATCAAGAACTGCATGATGCGTCCCATCTTATAGGAGCGGTGAGCGAAGTAGCGATGATAGCCGGCCGTGATGAAGAACATGCGGGCAACGTACAGCGCGAAGCACAGCACGCCGTCGCGCCAGCTGATGCCAGTCCAAATCAACCCAAGGGGCGCCAAGTGCATGAGCACAAAGGGAAAGCTCTTGATCCAGCTCACGCTTTCGTCGGGCGCGCGTTCGAGTCGGTAGCCGCTTTGCATCACCCAATGACGCTAGCGAAGGCTCGTGAACCTGGTGTCAGGATTTGGCCACACTGACGTCACTATTCGCACAAATTCCCGGCAATTAGCGCCACTCTGGCGCGGAGACCCAGCGCTGGCTTCAGGCATTCGCTCCGGCCTGCTCTCGGCTCCGCGCGGCACCGAGGTAACCGGGGCGGCGCGGAGGGCGTACACTTTGGGTGGCATATATGACGATTCGACGCTGGCTGTACGCAGCTATTCTTGTTTCCCTGACGGCCTGCGTGGGCGGGTGCACCAAGAGCGAACGCATCGGAGAAACCACGACGCTCTCCTCCGAGCGACCCAAGTACACGCCGCCCAAGAAGACGGACCTATTCGGCGGCACCTGCGTGCGGTCGGAGCCTGGCTGCGAGCAGCCCAAACAGGTTGCGATCTTAGCGGGCGGCTGCTTTTGGGGGATGGAAGAGATACTACGAGGGATCCCCGGCGTGCTCGCCACCGAAGTCGGATACACCGGCGGCGGCACGAAGTCCCCGGGCTACAATGAGGTGAAGACCGGCGACAGCGGACACGCCGAATCGGTGCGCGTTGCCTTCAATCCCGAGAAGATCAGCTACGAGGACCTGCTCGAGAAGTGGTTCTTCCGCATGCACGATCCAACGACGGAGAACCGCCAAGGCAACGACGTCGGCACCCAGTATCGCTCCGCCATCTTCTACCTGACCCCGGAGCAAAGACGCGTCGCCGAGGTTGTGAAGAAACGAGTGAATGCGAGCGGCAAATGGGAGTCGCCAGTCGTAACGCAAATCGTGGCGGCCTCCGCCTTCACGCCAGCGGAGGCCTACCACCAGAAATACTTGCAGAAGAACCCCAACGGGTACACCTGCCACTATTTGCGGGACTGATTCAAACCCATGCCACGAGCAGCGCAAGCCCCATCGATTCGAAGGAAATCATGGGCTAGGCTAGCCCGATGAAGATCGAGCGCATCGGTATCATGACGGGCGGTGGCGACTGCCCCGGGCTCAATTCGGTCATCCGAGCAGTCGTGCGCACCGCCACGCGCGTCTATGGCTGGAAAGTTCTGGGCATCGAAGACGCTTTCAACGGATTGATCGACCTGAACTACCGCTCGCCTCGGGGCAATACTTGGCTAACCGAAGACAGCGTGGAGGACCTGATCTCACGGGGAGGTACCTGCATCGGCACTTCGAATCGCTCCGATCCATTTCGGTTTGCCGCGAAGAAGGATGGGGTGCTGCAGGAGACGGACGTGTTCGAACGCGTGCTGGAGAACTATAAGAAGCTCAACCTCGACGCGCTGGTCAGCGTGGGCGGCGATGGGTCCATGGGGATCGCCGCCAAAGCCATCGAGCGCGGAATGCCAAACATCATCGGCGTACCGAAGACCATCGACAATGACCTGGGTTCGACCGACGCTACCTTCGGATTCGACACAGCCGTCAATATTGCCACGGACGCCATTGATCGCCTGCGCGATACGGCAGAGAGCCACGACCGCGTCATGCTGGTCGAAGTCATGGGGCGCAACGCCGGCTGGATCGCATTGCATGCCGGGCTCGCGGGCGGCGCGCACTGTATCCTGCTGCCGGAGATCCCCTACAACCTAGAACCCGTTGCAGCACAGATCCGCCGCCGCCGCGTAACGGGGCGCCCCTACAGCATCGTCGTGGTCGCCGAGGGTGCACGCCCCGTCGCCGGCACCGAGAGCGTTCTGGAACAGCGAGACATTGGCGCCATGGCACGCTTATTCGGGGCGGCGGCGCGGGTTGCGGAAGGGCTGCACGATCTGATCAAACTTGAACTGCGGTACACCGTGCTCGGACATCTACAGCGGGGCGGCAGTCCGACGTCCTTCGACCGCATTCTGGGCAGCCGCTACGGCGAGCAGGCGGTGCACCTGATCGCCCGCGGCGAGTTCGGGAAGATGGTCGCGTTGCGAGGGGATCAGATCGTCGCGGTGCCCATCGCCGAAGCAGTCGCGGCACCCAAGCTGGTTACGCCGGACCATCCGTTGGTGCAGACGGCACGTGCCCTCGGCGTCATCTTTGGGGACGAGGCGGACGTGCGGGCCGATATTCCAAGCATGGCGCCGCGTTGACGCTCACTGCTCCAGTCCGAATACCAACAGCTGCTGCGTCGTCCCAGGCTGGTTGCTTGTGCTTGGAACGTAAACACGACCGCCCGCCACCGTAGGGGGTGTGAACTTGCTCCAGGCTGGAACGTCCGCGGACGCGAGCAACTCAAGAGTCATTGGATCGAAGGCCCACAACTTGCCAGCGGGCTGGGGTTTTCCTGGTGCCCGACTGAGAGCCCAGAGCACTGCGCTGTCAGGATGACCAGCCTCCGACGAGAGGATGAGGTTCCCGCCGCCCTCTAGCGCCGCGGCGCCTGCCACGCGATCCACGGCGAGCTTTCCGGAAACAAAGTCGTAGCGGAAGGACGTCAGCTTGTCCTTCGACGGCCACGCAAAGGCGAGACCGTATGGCGCAGGGTCCCCGGCACTGTCCGTCGGGCGGTGGAAAACGAACGCCCCGTAAATGGGGGGAATGTCCCACCAACCGTGGAGATAGAAATCATGCGAGGGTTTTAGGGGAAGTTCGGAAAAGGGGCTCAGCGGCGTCTGGACCGGGGACAGCGCGCCGCTCTCGAGCAGGTACACCAGTGCTGGCTTGGAACCGACAAGCAGTCGATTTGTACCCGGGATGAGCATGGGCCCCGATGACCCAAAGCCGACGTCCCCGCTCTCCATATATTGGAACACATTGCCGTCGACCAAATAGGGTCGCGTGTCTGCGTACTGCGTGACCGGCTCTCCCGGCTGTGGCCAGGGACCTGAAATCGGCAGCTTGAACACGCTGTCTTCTTGGCCCGTCGGCGCCGCCGGAAAATCCGCCGGCGGATGCGTGGTGTTCGAAAGGATCCCGTTAGCACCCACCAAGTAGACAGCGCTTTCGTCCGCGGCAGGCCCCGAACCACCTTGCCACACTGCGCCTCCGCGCCCGGACGGTGTGGTGCAGAACACATCTGGAGCACGCTCCACGTCTGTGGTGTCAAATCGGAAGACCCAGCCGTGATAGACAAAGTCTTCTTCGTGCAGATCTCCGTTGGGACCTGAGCCGAAAGCCACAAACAGCCTGCCGTGGCTGAGCAGGAGAGCAGGCCGATTCCAGTGCAGGTTCGGATCGAAGGTCACACTGGAACCTGCGCTGGGGCTAGCCACGGCGCCTTGGATCGTCACCTGCTTGTCGACCAGGCCGGTGTCCACGTCGACCACGGTCAACCGGAACACACAACTGGGAGCTTCCGGGGGAAAGGCCGGGTCGCAGTCCCGGGACACGACGTATAGCCTGCGCGTTGTCGCGTCGATCGCCGGGGTCGAAAGGATCCCATGGAGGCCACCGATGTTCCGCTTGGAGAATGCGGGTGTCCCCAACTCCTGATCGGCGCCAAGACGCCAGACCGTTTCACCGCTCGCTGGGTCGAAGGCGAAGACCGAGTTCTGCATCGTCGCGGCGATGACCAGGGTGCGTGCCGCGCTCTGCACGACCAGGGGCTGGGCGTATAGCTCGCCGTCTACGGGAAGCTTCCGCGACAAACGCAACTGCTTGACGCTCGTTTGGTTGAGCAGCGTCTCACCCGCAAACGAACCCGTGCGCGCATTGTCGTAGCGATGAGTGAGCACCTCCCCCACGGCGGAATGAACCGCCACGGGCACGAAGGGTCGCTCCTCGCCATCCCCACAGCCGGACGCCAGCAGCGCTGACAGCGACGTCAGTGCAACTACACGGCCACAAAAAGCCACAATGCGACGCCCACACCCAGGGCAATCACGAGCAGCACCGGCACGATGAATGCCACGATGGTGATCCATGCTGCCGTCTTGGCGGCGCCCTGCATTGCCTTTTGGGTCTGCGCCGCCTGGAAACGCCCGAAGGACGGGTCCATGGGCGCACCGAACTGGTAGCCAATTTGTGGAACGTTCTTTGGATCGATGCCCGGATACATCCCGCGAATGCGATCGTCCATCATCTTGTTGACGAGCACTGCGTGTTCAGCCGCCCGAGCATGATGCTTCAAGACGTTCTGACAATACGGGCAGTTCGGCCGAGTCATGTCGTCCAGCGACAGATTGGCCCCGCAGTGTTCGCAGTTCATGGAGTTAGAGCTTTACGACAGATCCTTCGGGGATCCACTGTTGGGAGCCGTTTTCGAACTGCACCAGATACTGGCCCGGAGCCGCCTGCATCACGCTTCCGGGGTACTGGTTGCCGTCGGACCATTTCACGCCCACTTTCGAACCAGCGACGATCCCACCGGTTACGAACGCAGCGGCTTGGCCGAAGCCGAAGCCGATGGGGTTCTGCATGATCGCCGCTTGAGCTTGCTGCGCTTGGATCATGGCCGGGTTCTGCATCGCCGCGGCAACGGGATCCATGCTGGCCTGTGCCTGCACCGCAGCAGCGTTGGGTTGTGCCATGGCCGCCGCACTCGAATCCCGGGTGATGGCAACTTGCCGTGGCGGCGCGCCTCCGCGGATGCGCCCCTCTTCAGCCACGACGTTTCCGCTATGCCCAGCGTACTGCATCATGTTGGCGCTCATGTCCGCGGTCCACGCGCCGGCGGCCTCGGCCCACTCACTGCTGGAAACCCCAGCCGTCTGCACGGCGGCTTCGTAGCCGTAGATCTTGATCAACGCGCTCACGTGCACGAAGTCCTCGTAACTCACGCGAGCAGCGCCCCCTTTGCGCTTGGCAAGCGCCGCTTGGTACAGGGGCATGAACGCTGTGGCAACCTTACCCATTAAGGACATGTCCTGCATGCGGGCAGTCCAGCCGGTTTTTGCCGCCTCGTAGTCGGCTTCGGACACGCCCTCCGCCGCTAGGATCTCGGCAGTGGCTTTCTTGTCCTTGTCCTTGCCATCTAGGGCAGCGCCCAGGTCGGCGTACTTCTCCAGCGAGATTCCGTTGATCGGCGCGAATGGATCCATGGTCGTGCTTTGTTCCTTCCCCGTACCTCGCCAGACATTGCCTGCGGCGTAAAGGGCAAAGTCCCAAGCGTCGGGCGCGAACCTGCGCTACCGGCCCGAACTCAACTCTGGAGCAGGCGCATTCCGACCACGGCGCACCAGCCGATAGCCAGTAAGATCGACACTCCAGAGCGCAAGGGCGCGCGGCCAAATCCACTCACAGCAGGCACAAAACTGCAGAGGGCCAACAGACCGGCGACCCCCAGCAGCACCCGGCGTGCAAGGCCCCGCCAGGCCTCACTGCGGACGAACTCGTCGGCGAGTTCGCTACGCATGAAGAAGACCAGGCCGAGCAAGACCCAGGCCAAGGACACGAGAATCATCGCCGAATGACTGGCGCGGCCCGGAGGCGGCATCAGGGTCAACGGCACGCTTCGCGGAGCAATACTGGGCCAAAGGGACGGCATGTGATCCCGTGATCGGCTGATTTCCGATCCCCTTGAGGCCTTTGCAGCCCCGAAGCCCTGGCCTACAGATCCGTGCATGTCTGCCTCAGGAGAATTCAAGCTGTACTACTGGCCGACCATTCCGGGCCGCGGGGAGTTCGTGCGCCTGGCATTGGAAGCCGGGGCGCAAGCGTATTCGGACGTGGCCCGCGCGCCGTCCAGCGAAGGCGGTGGAGTGGCGGCCCTCATCAGCATGCTGCAGGACGGAGGCGAACACGTCGTACCGTTCGCGCCACCCATCTTGACCTTCAACGGCAACACGCTGGCGCAGACGTCAGCGATCTTGCACGCAATTGCTCCCGGGCTGGGTCTCGTGGCTTCGGATGAGTCGGCTCGAACCACCGCACTGGCCTGCCAACTGACCCTTGCGGATCTAGTAAGCGAAGTACATGACACACACCACCCCATATCGCCCATGCAACACTATGAGGACCAGGCCGACACGGCGTTGCGCAGGTCGCAAGCATTCGTGAACGACCGCATGCCCAAGTACCTGAGATACTTCGAACGCTGCGTAGACACCAACACCGACTCCAACCAACGTTGGATCTTTAGCGCGCAGATGACCTATGTGGACCTATCGATGTTCCAGGTGATCGCTGGACTGCGCCACGCGTTTCCCAACGCCCTAGACCGATTGAGCCATGAGGTTCCAAAACTGATGGCACTGGCGGAACGCGTCTCGGAGCAAGATCGCGTCGGGGCCTATCTGGCGTCGGAGCGACGCATCGCCTTCAATCAGAACGGGATTTTCCGCCACTATCCCGAGCTGGACCCTTGAACCAAAACGCAAAGGCTTCGTCCAGATAGACCTCCCGGGCGCCGTGCCCCGTTGGGTGCCCGCGAACCAGCGTGGGCCAACCCGAAGCCTCCAGGCGTTTGCCAAGAGCACGCGCTCCGCCCGCCACAGAGTCGTGGTTCCCAAAGCCAACGTAAAACGCCTTCGGCGCCAGCCCGCCGAGTTCCGCCGTCTCGAAGAACACGCCTCCCGACATGGCGCCGAATCCGTCGGCTTCAATTGCGCCATGCAGCGCCAGCGCCACGACGAAGTACGCCCCGGATGAGGAACCCGCGACATACACGCTGCGAAACTCACGACCGATCACCTCGACCAGCTTGCGCTGCTTCTCCTTGAGCTTGTCCACGAAGGGCGCTCCCTTCGTGGCGAAAGAAGCTTTGGAAGTGGGCCAGCCCCACCAGCCCGAGTGCCCTTTCGGCGCGAAGCCTTTTTCGCCCCGCGGGATCAGCGCAACCACATTGGCGCGCTTGGCGGCGTTGGCAACCACCGTCTCGAAGTTGGTCTTCTGTATGCTTTCCTTGCTCGGCGGCACGATGCCATGCAGGTAGATCAGGAGCCGGTCCGATGGACGCTCGGGCAGCACCACGCAGGTTTCTTCGTCGAGCACGTCTACGCTCGCAATGCACCAGTCGGTATCGACCCGGGGCGGCAAGGTCGGTGGCCACTGGGGCGCCCTTTTCTCTGCTGGGGCAGCGCTTGCGTCGCTCCCAACGCCAACCCCTAGGCTTGCCGCGCTTGCCCTGGGCAGCGGCGCCGGTGGCGGCGTTTCCTGGCGTTCGTTCAGCGAATCGGAAACGGTTGCACGTTGCCCGCGTTCACAACCCACGGCACCCACCACACCGACCACCGCCCAAGGCAGAAGCAGGGCATGCCAGTAGCGATGCTCGAAGGCCGCCATCACTTCACCGCGCGAGCGGTTGCTTCGGCGGTTTCCCGGCGCGCCTTGGCCAGGGGTCGCAGTTCCGGGGGCAGCTTCTTTTCGGCTAGCGCATAGCGCGCCGCGATATCGCGGAAGTATGCGGCGCTCGCGGTGGGCGGTGGCGCGGTCTCAAGGAGCAATGCGGCGTCGTATGCGGCGTAGCCGGCGAGGGACGGGCTGCTTTTCACGACTTCGTCGAGGGGTGCGACGAGGGTGATCCCTTTGGGCGGCAGCGGCCCCTGGAGCATCATGGCCGCGGCGTCTTGCGGGCCGTTTTGGAGGATCGTGGAAAGCGCCGCGATCAATTCAGCGCGCGGACCTTTCAGCGCACTCGCGACCTTCGCCGCTCGGGCGAAGTCCTCCGCACGCCAGTAGATGCGCGCGAGCTCAAACAGCTGAAGCGCGTAGATGTGTTGGACTGCGGCATCCGCAGGCTGTTTGTCCAGCTGCAGCCGCAGGAAGGGCGGCAGCGAGCGGTGGCGAAGCGCTGTCAGAACGGCAACGTCGGTGCCCTTCAGCTGCGGCACCAGCAGCGGCAGGTAGAAGCTGGGCAGTTTCTCTGCGATGGCTTCGTCGACGTCCTGCTCGCCCTCCTGGTCGTCGTCTCCGGGTGGCAAGAGCAATCCGTCCAAGGCATCAATGCGCCTGCCGGAGTACAGCTTCGAGAGCAACTTGCGCGCCAAAAGCACGCGTTCGTCCCGGAGCACACCGATCTGCGCCAGCTGCTTCAACCCCACAAGCGCGGCGTCCCTCCCCCGCGTCTTGCGGGGCTCAAGAGCTTCGTCCAGGGTGGCGTAGTACGCCTCGGTCAGCTCCTCATCTCCGCGGAGCTCCTGCGGGACGGGCGCAGTACGCGCCGCTTCCACGAGGCGCATGCCCGCCATGCCCGCCTCAATCGCCACGATCCCCTTGGCGTAACCAGAAAGCGCGGAGCCGCGCGTTGACAGATCGAAAACGCCCTGGGCCTGGGTCTGGATCCAGCGTGCCAACTCACCTTGAACAAAGGCCTGCACGCGCACCTTGTCGTGGGGAGGCGACAGCGTCGGCGGGTCCTTCACCAGCCGACGTAACTGTCCGGAGATCCCGAGCCCGAATAGCGCGTCCCGCACATCGCTGCGCGCGCCTTCCGGCACCGCGTAGTGCACGATCAGCAAATCGCGGCACTCTGGCGTGAGGCGCTCAGCGCGGAGTGCGCGGATCGCGCCCGCGGGAAATTCCGCGCAGGATTCGAGAGCGGCGAGCTCGGCATCCGCCGCTGCTCCGTTGTTGTGAAGAGCACGCGCCAAAGACTGCCGAGCGTCTTTGCAGGCGTCGCCGCGAACCTGCGCTTGCGTCACTTGGCTGGAACACGCGGCAGGAGCGTCCCCCCATACGCCCTTGGGCAAGTTCGTCGGCGCCGCGGCGACGGGAGCCGGAACTTGTGCCGCGGCAGACTCGTTTTGAATCGGAGCTTGAAGAGCCGGCTGACCTCCGGCGCAGGACAGCGCCAGAAGACACACACTCAATGCAGAGAGGCGCAGCATCTTCGCCGGATAGCGTGCCATGAGGCCCTCGATCAAGGGCTCTCCGCCAAAAGCGCCGAGAGCGCTGACGCCAGCGCGCGATACTCAGCTTCGCGGTTGTAGATCTGCGCCGAGATCCGCAAACAGCGGGCTCCGGGCTCGGGAAAAGAGAATATCGGCACTTCCACTCGATGCTGCTCGAACAGCTGCGTCTGCATGGGGTCGACATCGAAGGCCGAACCCAGCGCCGGGCCACTCAGCGGCAGCTGGACCGTGGCCATGGACCCGAGCATCTCGTCGGGGGCGGCGGGCTCCTGGGACAGCGCCTGCAGCAGGATGTCGCGCCCCGTCAGCGCCAAGCGGTGATTCTCGCGCATGACCTCTGCCAGTCCGCCGGGACGGGCTTCCAAGAAGTCCAGCGCATGCGGCACGCACAGCGCGGGTGAGAAGTCATCAGTGCCGCACCAGTCGAACTCCTCCCAGTAACGCGAGCGTGGGCGCGACGACGAAAGCCCGTGGCTGATCACGGCCGGATGCAGTCCTTCCTGGCGGTCCCGGCGTGCGTACAAGAACGCCGCGCCCTTGGGCGCGCAGATCCACTTATGCAAGTTGCCCGTGTAGTAGCTCGCGCCAAGGCTTCCAAGGTCCAGCGGGACCATGCCCGGCGCATGCGCACCATCCACCAGCGTGACAACCCCCCGCGCCTCCGCCAAGGCAACAATCTCCCGAACCGGAAAGACCAATGCCGTCGGACTCGTTA
Organism: uncultured Myxococcales bacterium; assembly: GCA_937872925.1. Taxonomy (GTDB): domain Bacteria; phylum Myxococcota_A; class Polyangia; order Polyangiales; family Polyangiaceae; genus JACKEA01. The sequence goes on from CALMUT010000152.1 coordinate 21,903, forward strand.
TGTGATCCAAGAGCAATACTCGGCTCCTATCGGACAGGACGCTCTCCACGCTGCGGACAACTTCCTGCGCCGATCGGATTGGAAATGGAACCCTCGCTACGACCACCCGTGCGCCGCTGCGAGCCGCGAAGTGCGCGAGGGCGTTGTGGCACGCACGGTACGCGTGATTGGTGGTCACGACCTCGTCACCCGGCGCGAGCTTCAAGCTACTCAATACCGCGTTCACAGCACTGGTGGCGTTGCGCACGAACACAAGGTCCGCTGGCTCCGCTCGCACCAGTTCCGAAAGTCGCATGCGCGCGGTATCCAGTAGCTCGGGCAGCACGCGCATATAGAAATGCACCGGCTCGCGCTCCATGCGAGCTTGCAACTCCCGCTGTTGCTCCAGCACGGTCTTGGGACATGCACCGAAGGATCCGTGATTTAGGAAGACCACATCTGGGTCGAGCAGGAAAGCGTCGCGGTCAACTGGAGGCATGCCCGGCAGCATACCTCCGGCACGAACCGCGCCGCAGGCGGGCTTTTCGATTGTCATTGCAAAGCCGAGGGATGCCGCGACAATGCGCAGCATGGAAGCAAAGACGCATCTGGGAATCGATGCATCACTCTGCGGCAAGCCGGTCGAGTTAGGAGACGGCACGGCCCAGGTCAAGATGACAACAACAGCCGCCATGGCAGCGGACGACCACGGCCTGGTGCACGGTGGCTTCGTGTTCGGACTGGCGGACTACGCGGCGATGCTTGCCGTCAACCACCCGTTGGTGGTGCTTGCCGGTGCCGAAGTGAAGTTTCTAGCCCCCTGCCGCGTCGGAGACGAACTACACGCAACGGCCCGCGCAGAAGAGCGAGACGAAAAGCGCGCCAGCATTGCAGTGGAGGTTTCCGTTGGAGACACGAAGATCTTCTCCGGAACCTTCAAATGCGCCGTCCCGAAACGCCACGTACTCGAACCGCGCTAGCGCGACGCGATTGCGCCCAGCGTCCGAAGAAATCGCGATGCTAGGGCGCCCACATGAAGCCGACGCGCAGACCGCCGCGCATGAAGTGTGCGCGCTCGCGTCCACCGCTCGGCAAGTAGTGCTCGTAGGCAACGGCCAACCCCGCCCAGGGGATGAAGCCTCGAGTGCGCAACGCTTTGACGCCAATCGTGCCGCCAACGCGCCCGCCGTAACTCAAGGCGCCATCGTCAGCCTGGAACAACGCCACCGGAGCAAGCTCCAGGTCGTAGTGCCAAGCGACGTTGTGGAAACGCAACACCAGCGGGACCGCTGGGAAGTAGTTGATGACCAGTTCCGTGGGCTGGGTGTTGGGACGTAACATGGCGCCGCCGCCGAATTCGGGCCCCAGTAGCAGTGTGAAGTTGGGGGAAAATCCGTAGCCACCCAAAATGCGCCCGTAGCCGCCGCCCCCAAAAGTCCAGCTGCCTTCGGTGCGACGAATTTGAAGTAGGCCTCCCGTCTCTAGACTCAGGCTCACCTTGCCAAAATCCGTCTGTCTTCCGCGAAACTCCGGCGACGGCGCGACCCAGAATGGGCAATCACCCACGTCTCGGAGCACTTGGGCAAACGCATCACGCTCCCGACCAGCGGCGCGCGCGGCGCGCACCTCGGAAGTCACATCGCCATACAGCGCAAACAGCTGCCGAGGGTCGCCGTGGCTGCGCGCCCGCTCACGCAACAACTCCGAGGCGCGCTCCCGTGCTTCCGGAAGCGCACGGCACACGGATTCCAACAACGTTGGCCGCACAGAGCGATAGGCTTCGGTATCCGTGAACCAACCCGTCAGCTCCTCGGACTCAATGATGCGCTCCGTGTCCGCGACGAGTGCCTGAGCCTGCCGTTCCACCTCCATCACTGCGGGCGCGCCGGTATCCGCCGCAACCTGAGCGGTGACGCTGCTGAAAACCGTTGCCGTGAGGCAAGTGCTGAAAAGCCTTCGAACCAAGTAGCGAGGAGTAGTTGAGCCGCCGACGATGGAAGGCAAGCCCAGTCGCCCACCGGAAGGGCCGAAAGCTGGACGCCAGGGCGAGGCGGCCGCGCGCTCCGGCCCCGGGCAGCGCGCGTTTAGCGGGAATTTCCGGCGGGTTCGGCGGCATTGGGCTGGCCGCTGGCCGCCCACGCGAACTTTCCGTATTCATCAGTCGATGAACGAGGCAGCGCGTCCCAAAAAGAAGAAGCGGCGCAAGCGTTCGCGCTGGGGCCGGCGGCTCAATCAAAGCGTGCAGAACACCTTGGAGCTGATGCGGCTAGGGCGACTGACCGAACGCGAAGCGGTGGCATACGACGTGGTGCATCGCGAAGCCTCCTACCAACTTCGCCGATACAGGCCCCCACTCACCTCAGACCAAGACCGACCAGCGCTGCTTCTGATCCCGCCGTTGATGCTCACCGCGGAGATCTACGATTTGGCGCCGGACCTCTCAGCGGTCGATTTCCTGCTGAAGCAGGGCATCGATACCTGGGTGGTGGACTTTGGCGCGCCAGAGCAAATCGAGCACGGCATGACCCGCACTCTGGATGACCACGTGCGCGCGGTGATCGACGCCGTACGTCGCGTGCGCGATAGCACCGGGCGCTCGGTGCATTTGGCAGGATACTCCCAGGGCGGAATGTTTGCGTATCAGGCCGGCGCGTACTTGGGCTCAGAAGGCTTGGCGTCGATTGTCACTTTTGGCAGCCCCGTGGACATCCATCGAACACTGCCCCGGGTGAGTACGGACGTCACCGCGCGTTTGATTCGAGGGCTGCGCGTCGTGGTCGAACCGCCGCTGCGCCGCATCGAGGGACTGCCCGGATTCCTGACCAGCACTGCCTTCAAGCTGCTTTCGCCAAAGAAGGAGCTCGAGCAGATGGTGGACTTTGTCACGAAGCTGCACGACCGAAACGCACTGGCCAAACGTGAAACCCGTCGCCGCTTCCTAAACGGTGAGGGCTTCGTCGCGTGGCCCGGCCCGGCGCTGCTCAAGTTCATTGATGAGTTCATCGTGCACAACCGCATGATGAGCGGCGGATTTGTCGTCGACGGCCGCACCGTTGCGCTGTCGGATATACGCTGCCCCGTGCTGTGCTTTGTGGGCACTCGCGACGAAATCGCCCGGCCCGCCGCGGTTCGAGCCATCAAATATGCCGTGCAAAACGCGGAAGTCTTCGAGGCGGCCGTCCCAGCTGGCCACTTCGGCTTGGTGGTCGGCTCGACGTCGTTGCGAGAATCCTGGCCCACCGTCGTGGAATGGCTCAAGTGGCGCGAAGGTGCCGGAGGTCGGCCTCGGCTGCTCAGCGTTCCCGAAGCATCCACGGCTGGCGTCAGCGAACCCGAAGCGATTGAAGTCGAAGACGCGGCTTTCGATGAGCCCCTCGAAGTCGAGCTCTTCACCGACGCTTTACGCGGCACGGCGGAGCAACTTTGGAACAAACTCGGTGATGGGTTTGAGGATATCGCGCACTCTGCTGACGCGCTGCGCTACCAGTTGCCCCGACTGATGCGCTTGCATCGCCTGGAAGATGGGGCGCGCGTCAGTTTTTCACGCAGCCTACGTCGCCAGGCAGAGCGCATCGGCGACCAGACTTTCTTTCTCTGGAAAGGGCGCGCCTTTTCCTATGCGGATGCCAACCGTCGCGTGGACGCGGTAGTGCGCGGATTGTACGAAGCCGGGGTCCGCCCTGGCCAGCGCGTTGCCGTTGTGATGCGCCCGCGCCCTAGCTTCCTGTCTGCGGTCACGGCGCTCAATCGGCTGGGTGCCGTCGCAGCCTTATGCAGTCCGGACCTCGCCGTGGCAGATCTGCGTGCGGCCATCGCCACTGCGGAAGTCGCGCGCATTATCGCGGACCCGGAAACAGCGCCGCATGTGGCGCAGAGCAGCGCCGTCGAGACTTGGGTGCTCGGAGGTGGCGGCCCGAACCGCACGCTGCCCCCGGGCGTACGGGATTTAGAGAGCATCAACCCGGAATCCGTGGAGTTTCCGAGCAATGTCAGCCTCGACGGAGGTCGCGCCGAAGATGCGGCGCTGGTCTTCATCACCGCAGGCCACGGCTTGCCACCCCGCGCGGCACGCATCACCAATCGTCGCTGGGCAATTTCCGCATGGGGCGCCGCCGCCGCCGCTACCCTCACCAAGCACGACACGGTGTATTGCTGCCTGCCGCTGCACCATCCCTCTGGGCTGCTTGTATCCGTTGGCGCCGCGCTGGTTTCGGGCACCCGCCTGGCGCTCGCGTCACACTTCGACCCCACGACCTTCTGGCGCGAGGTCCGCAGTTACGGTGCAACCGTCACTTTCTACGCCGGCGAGATGGTGCGCGAGTTGCTGTCCGCGCCACCCAGTGACGACGAACGCCGTGCGCCCCTGCGCCTGATGGCGGGCAGCGCGATGCGCCGCGCCCACCAAAAGCGCGTGCGGGATCGTTTTGGCATCGGCGTACTCGAAATGTACGCATCCACCGAGTGCCCATTGGTGCTCGCGAATGCCTCGGGCAAGAAGATCGGCGCGCTGGGGCGGCCACTACCGGGCAGCTCCGAGCCGTTGCTCTTGCAGTGGGACTTCGAGCGCGAAGACTTCGCACGCTCCGAAACTGGCGCTGCGCTGCGAGCGAGTGCCGGCCGTCCCGGCCTATTGCTCGCTCGGGTGCAACAGAGCCGGGTCACTCCGTCACGCGAACGGATCCTCTCTGGCGTGCTGACGCCCGGCGACGCTTGGTTCGTCACGGGGGATCTGCTGCGCCAAGACAGCGACGGCGACTTCTGGTTCGTCGAGCGCGCCAGCGAAGTGATCCACAGTAGCGCGGGCCCCGTCTACCCGCGCGCGGTGGAGGATGCGCTGTATCTGCTGCCGGAGGTCGCACAGGCGGCAGTCTATGCGGTGACCGGTCCAGCCGACGCTGCGCAGGTCGTCGCCAGCATCGTCTTCGAAGGCGTAGCTCTCTCCGTAGACGCGCTGGTGCGTCATCTCGCCGAACACCTGCCGCCCCATGCCATACCAGAGGTCTATCGCTTCTCGACAAAGCTTCCGCTCACCGACGGCTTCCGCCCCATCAAACCCTTGCTGCGCACCCGAGGCGACGAATTCACGCAAAGCGAATACCGGCGCTCGCCAGCGCATGCCAGCAGCGTGCACGCCTGATAGGGGGTTGGGTCGCGACGCAGCCCGCCACGGCCGCACGACTCTCGACCCGGGCGTCAGATGGCGAGCGCCGGCGCAGCATCGGGGATGTGCTAAAAGGGTGAACTCGGGGCGCCGGGCACAGAGCCCGGACCGCTCAGATCGTGCACCGAGGATTACCTACCGATGACCCAAAGACACCTGACCCGAAGGCTCATTCTCCTCGGCTGCGGCGCCGGTCTGGCAACGCTCGCTTGCGGCGATGACGCGGGTGACGGCGGCGGAACGGGCGCAACCACTGGAACGGGCGGCGCCACTGGCACGGGCGCAACCACCGGCACCGGCGGCGCTGGAACAGGCGGCGCTACTGGAACGGGCGGCACGGGAACGGGCGGCTCTGCCGGAGCAGGCGGCGCTGCGGGCGCGTGTGGAGCCATGCTGTTGGTGAAGGGCTCCAACTACAGTTCCGATCCACACGATCTTACCATCCCGCTATCCGACATCGTGGCCGGCGTGACCAAGAAATACACCACCACCGGCACCACTCACGACCACGACATCACGCTCACGGAAGCGGATTTCACTGCGCTTCAGAAGGGCGAGACGGTGAAGAAATACGTCTGCTTGGAAGAAGCGAAGTTTACGGATCACGAGTTCGCGATCAGCTGCGCAGATCCCAACATCCAGCCCGCGCTCGAGGGCGAGATCGGCACACCAAGCAACTGCCCCGGCTGACGCTCCGTCGCTTAAGGGAAACGCTGGCGACCCGCTAGCCGAAAGCGCGTCGCAGCGGGCTCTCGATGCTCCCGGATGCCTGCCAGGGCGCGCCAATGGCGGCTCCAGGAGCGTCTACTGGGCGAGCGTCACACGTTCTAGCGTCGACTCCAGCGTGGCCCCGCCACTCGTCGTCACGTAGAGCGCGCTCTCAGTTCGCGTCAGCTCAAACTTCGCACGCCGATCGATCTTGCCAGCGAGTGCCTCAAGGAACGCGGGATCCATCGACCAGACTTCGACAGCTTCGGCGTTGTGGATCGTCTGGCCTTCGGTCTGCCGCCGGAGCTGCGCCAGGTCGTGCGTGTAGATGACCAGCTTGGCGGCCTTGGAAGCCTTGTGCATCCGCTCCGCCGAGGGGGCGCCCACTTCAATCAGGACGCGGAGCAAGCCCGTCGCGTCCCGGACGGAAATCGGCGCCTCGTCGCTGGAAGAAAGTCCGCCTTTGCTGAACGCAATGCCGTCTTCGTAGGAAAGGCAATATGCCAGCGTGCGTGCAAGCAGACGCGACATCGTCTCCGATGGGTGCTGTGCCACGCGCAAATCGAGGGTTTCGTAGACGCCACGGTCCACATCCGAGAGCGCAATCGCGAAGTGGTGCATGGTCGCGGTGGCCGCCATTTCGCCAGCCTACGCGATTTCCGGAGACGACGGACTACGCCTCTCGCAATGGGTTCTAGCCTTGGCTCCGGGGCGCGGTGTGCACTTGAGGGCGCGCCTTGCACTCCACTTCGATGGGCACTGAGAGCTCCACCGTGGGATTGGGCAGCGCTGCCTTATTGGTTGCTGTGCAGCCGCCCGGCCCAGGCTTCGTCTCCCAGTTGTCGATGTGGAACACGGCGGAGACGCGGTAGCGGAGCGCCAGCGATGTCGTTCCTCCCCAAGCATTCGCGCGTTCACAGGCATCCCAGGCACGGAGGCGGTCGTCGTCCGTAGGCGAGAAGCTCCCCGTGATGGGCGCACCCAGATTCGGGGACGCGCCGATGGAAAAGAGTCCGGCCGCTGGCCCGTTCAGAGCCACGCGCACGGCGTCCTTCTTTTTCGTCTTGCGCGCACACTTCGATGCGGGCAGCGCGCTGCAAGACGGATTGCATTGGTTCGCCGGAGCCGGCCCCCAGCGCACGACGTCGAACTTCACCGAGTACGCCACCGAGCCAGTGGACGATCCGCCTGTGCGGCTTTCCTCACGCGCCTTGAGCGTCACGCTAGGTGTTGTGGTCGCAGTGAACTTCTGCGCCGGCGCCATATAGGCGTCGCCGCCCTGGAACGTGTCCACGCTGTAGTCGCCGATCTCCCCGGCGGCGAGATACGCGCGGGCCTTATGTCCTCCCGCGAGGGTCGTGCAATCGAACCGACCGGACACCAGCTTGCAGCCACTACGCAATAGATCGTTTTTGGCTGCGCTCGCCCGTGGGGCCGACACTTGCGTGTCGCCCTGCGCTTGTGAAACCAAGAGCACGACCGTGCTGGCGAGAAAGGAGGCTCGAAGACGCATCTCGGCATCATACGCCAAGAGCCCCAAGGTCGCTCCCTCGCGGCGTGCCGTTTTTCTTGGGGGTCAGCGAGCGGCGCCGACCCGGGCTTTTAACCGCGCTATGGCCTGTTCCAGGCTGGCCATGGCGGGGCCAAAGGAAAACCTCACGTGGTGTTTGAACCGCGATGCGCGTCCCAAGCGCCGCTGCCCCGGATCCACATCGAAGAACTTGCCGGGCACGGTGATCACTTTCTCTTCGAGGGCCATTCGGAAGAAGTCGTCGCAGTTTCTGAGCGAGCCCGGCAACCCAGACACGTCGCCCCAGGCGTAAAAGGTGCCTTCGGGTTCGACATCGAAGCGCACGCCGATATCGCGCAGACCGGCAACCAGCCGGTCCCGCTTGGCACCAAACGCGGCATGAATGGCCGCGCCCTCGCTCCGCGCATGTTCCGCCGTGACGATCTCCACCGCAGCACGCTGCAACGGACGCGATCCGCCACCGTCCAAGAAGGACCCGGCGCTCGCGGCGGCTTCAATCACCGGCTTGGGCGCGACGATCCACGTGGTGCGCCAGCCGGGGTAGCGCCAGTTCTTCGTCAGTCCATCGAAAATCACGACGGGATCGCGATCGACGTCCTCGACATATTCGGCCGCGCTGACAATGCTCGGCTGCTGGCTCCAGATGTAGTGAGAGTAAAACTCGTCAGTGAGTAGCGTGCAGTCCAGCTCCCGCGCAGCCGCCACCCACTGCTCAAGCTCTGTGCCGGCGATGAGTTTGCCGGTGGGGTTACAGGGATTGGACAGCAGCACCGCGCCGAGCCCGCGGCCGAGGATCTCTCTGCGCAGCTCATCGATGGTGAAACTGTAGCCCCGCTCCGGATCGAGCAACACCGGGATCGGAATGAAGCGCCGGAAGACATCGAGCAGCTCTTCGTACGCCGTGTAGTCAGGCAAAAAGTGGCCCAAGTTCACGGTGCCAATGGCAGCGCAGGCGCGCATGATGGAAACGCGCCCGCCGCCAGCGATGGCCACGTTCTCCGCGCTGTACTTGGAACCACGACCGCGCCGAAACAGGTCGTTGTACATGCTCGCCACCGCTTCACGCAGCTCCCAGATCCCCGCGACGGGCGCATACTCTTGATCGGCGTCGGTGATCTGCACCTGGCGCACACGCGGCGGCGCGCCAGGAAGTTCCCCCGCTTCGGGCATGCCCTGGCCCAGATTGCTCCACGCAGGGTCGTCCTGCCGGTAGCCGAGGCGAGAGGCTTCGGACATCACGTAGATGACTCCCGTGCGGGGCACGGTGCGAAAGGCGCCTGGCTGCATGAGGCGGACCATACTCAGCTGCCGAGGGAAGTGCGCGAAATTCTCCAGCGCGAGGATGCCTGTTTTTTCGCGGTGAAGCGGACTGCGACTCGGACGCGTGCAACTCTCGCATGCCGCCTGGCCTCGCGCTATGGTCGCCGCCCCCTGCTCCCGGAGCCATGCCAGTGAAGACCCTCGGTCGCCATCTCATTGCAGAATTCTACGACTGCGATCTGAGCATCATCGACGACGTCGAGGCCATGCGCCGAGTGTTGCACGCGACGGCCAAAGTCGTGCGTGCCACGGTGGTCGGCGAAGCCTTCCATCACTTTGCGCCCCAAGGGGTCAGCGGCACGTTGGTCATCGCGGAGAGCCACATCTCGCTGCATACCTGGCCGGAGCAAGGCTACGTCGCCGTGGACATCTTCACCTGTGGCGAGCTCGACCCAAACGACGGCGTGGAAACCCTGGCCGAGCAACTCAAGGCTGCAAGCTATCGGCTGCAAGAGATCACCCGGGGCTTGCCTTCCGACATTGAAGCCGGAAAGAAACTGGTCCCCCAAGACGTGCGCGTCGTGACGCGACTGCACGAAGCACGCCCGCGGGCGCTGGACTGAGAATTGACGTATACGAGGACCCCATGACAGCGACGGTTTCGGTCAAGCGCGCCCTCAGTGGCGAAGTGGCAGAGGGTACAGAAGTCACCGTGCAGGGCTGGGCCCGCACCCGGCGTGATTCCAAAGCGGGGCTTTCCTTCGTGCACTTACACGATGGCTCCTGTTTCCACCCGATTCAACTGGTAGTCGAAAAGAGCCTTTCGAACTACGAAGCTGACGTGCTGCGCATCACCAGCGGCGCATCTTTGCGATGCACCGGCACCCTCGTGCGCTCTCAAGGCAAGGGGCAGTCCTTCGAGATCCAGGCCAAGCACGTAGAACTGATCGGTGTGGTGGAGGATCCGGACACCTATCCGATCCAGCCCAAAGCGCACAGCATGGAGTTTCTGCGGGAGGTGGCGCATCTGAGGCCGCGCACCAACACCTTCGGCGCCGTCGCGCGGGTGCGTCAGACCATTGCCCAAGCCATTCATCGCTACTTCCACGAACGCGAATTTGTATGGGTCAACACGCCGATCATCACTGCCAGTGACTGCGAAGGTGCTGGCGACATGTTCCGGGTCTCCACTCTGGATCTTGCGAACTTGCCCCGCACCCCGGAGGGCAAGATCGACTTCTCCAAGGACTTCTTCGGCAAAGAAGCGTTCCTGACCGTAAGCGGCCAACTGGCGGTCGAAGCGTACTGCTTGGCGCTTTCCAAGGTGTACACCTTCGGTCCAACCTTTCGCGCCGAAAACTCCAACACCGCGCGCCACCTGGCTGAGTTCTGGATGGTGGAACCTGAAATCGCGTTCGCGGATCTCAACGACGATGCGGACCTTGCCGAAGACTTCTTGAAGTACGTATTCCGCGCCGTGCTCGACGAGCGACCGGACGACATGGCGTTCTTCGCCGAACGCATCGAAAAGACTGCCATCGATCGCTTGACGTCCTTCATTGAACAGAGCTTTGCGAGGGTGGACTACAGCGACGCCGTCAAGATCCTGGAAGGCACCAAGAAGAAGTTCGAGTTCCCGGTCAAATGGGGCGCCGACCTGCAAACCGAACACGAGCGATTCTTGGTCGAGGAACACTTCAAGAAGCCCGTCGTGGTCATGAACTACCCCGCGGAGATCAAGGCGTTCTACATGCGGCTAAACGACGACGAAAAGACCGTCGCGGCCATGGACGTGCTGGCTCCGGGCATCGGAGAGATCATCGGCGGCTCCCAGCGCGAGGAGCGACTGGACGTCTTAGACCAACGCCTCGTGGCACACCAACTCGAACCGAGTGCCTACGGCTGGTACCGGGATCTGCGTCGCTACGGCACCGTGCCCCACGCGGGCTTTGGTCTCGGTCTGGAGCGACTCGTCGTCTACGCCACCGGCGTGGCGAACATCCGCGACGCTATTCCGTACCCGCGCACGCCGGGCAATGCAGCCTTCTGAAGGCTCGTCTCACGCGCGCCCCTTGCGCACCTACGCGACCGCGGCATGTCTTGCTGCGTGTGCCGTGGCATGCGGGCCAAAGGCTGAGCCCGCCTCGCCATCGGGAAGCAAGCGGTTCGTTCCGCCAGGGGACGTATTGCCGAGTGCACACGCCCTTACCGGCGCGCCGGAGTGCGTCCAGGCGATGGCAGCAACGCGGCGGTGTTTCGTGGACCACATGACCGGGGCAAAAACGACAGAGCACGGGCAGTTCAGCTGCCCGCACGCCGACTCATGGGGTCGAGGGGATCTAGAGTTGGATGCGCGCACCACGGGGCTGCCCTACAGCATGGAGTTCGCGTGGAACAAGGCGCTCAACTGCGCGTTCCAATTCAAAGCACCGCTCTCCGACGCGCAACAAGCAGCGCTCGAAGCGGCGAACGTCCGACTCGATTCCGGCAGGGGCAAGATCGAGAAGCTAGCCTTCGGCACCATCCCCCTGAGCCACCTTTTTTGCCTATCGGATTTGGAATTTGTGAAGCAGCTAGAGTGCGAGCAACCCCCGCCGGTTCTGTCAGCGAGGTGACCTGCTAGACTCGCGCCATGAAGCGGAGCCGCGCGCTACTTTCGATTCTCTGGATTTCCGTCTGCGCAGGCTGCGGCGACGACGAAAGGCTCACCGAAGTCGCTCCCCTGCCCCCGCTGAGCGAAGCGCCGCTGACGACCGAGCGCACGCTCGTGCCCGTGCACGCCTTCGAGGAAGCCGACCTAGACAAGAACGTTCAAGTGCCCGAAGCCATGAATGCATTCTTGGAGCAAGGCTATGGCGAGACGAAGTTTGGTCCGGGAGAGCCGGTGCTCAAACTCACATTGGACGGCGCCAAGCCGCCAGCCGACGGAAAAACGCCTAAGCTGCTGACGCGTTTCGTACACCTTGCGGATATCCAACTGGCGGACGACGAATCCCCGGCCCGCTTTGCAGCGCTGGACTTTCCGCTCTTTTCTAGTCCGTACCGCCCCCAGGAAGGCCACGAGTGCCACATCCTGAACGCGGCGGTGCGCACCATCAATCGCGTGCACGAGGACACGCCCGTCGAATTCGTGATCTTGGGCGGAGACAACGTCGACAGCGCCCAACAGAACGAGCACGAGTGGTTGCTCAAGCTACTCAGCGGGGCCGCAAGGGTCGAGTGCGACTCTGGCAACAACGACGACCCAGTGCCGGGCCCCGGCAACGATCCCAAAGACGCCCTCTCTCCCGAGGGTCTGGCCATGCCGTGGCTATGGGTCACTGGCAACCACGACGTGCTGGTACAGGGTATCACCCCCATCGCGGAACTGAGCGACCGCGCCGTCGGCGACGAAGCGCCCTTTGGAGCGCGGGACTGGTCCAAACCAGGCGGCCCGATCACCCGCGACGTGGTCGTGCCCGACAAACAGCGCCTCCCCCTCACGGTGAAGCAGATCTTGGAAGGCATTGCCAGCGACGGCGACGGGCACGGCATCGATGACAGCGTGATCGCACGGGACAAAGCCAACTTCGTCTACGATCTGCCGAACGCGCCGATCCGCATGCTTGTGATCGACTCGGCCACTGCCCTGGGCGGCGCCGAAGGCGTGATCACCCAGACGGACGTTTCGAATTTCATCCGCCCTGCCATCGAACAGGCAAAGCTGGACAAGAAGTGGGTCATCCTAGCGTCCCACCACAGCTCCAACACGCTGGCGGACGGAACCCTCGGCGGTAAGGTGCAGCCGGGCGCGCTGAGCGAAGACGAATGGCGCAGCTTCCTAGGCAGCTACGACAACGTGCTGGCGCACTTGACGGGCCATTCGCACATCCACCGCGTGCATGTTCGACAGGGCACGGGTGCGGCGCCGTACTTCGAGCTCATTACCGCCGCTCTCGCGGACTATCCGAATCAAATGCGCTTGATTGAAGTATGGGATACGGACAATGGCTACGTCATGCTGCGGGCGATCAACCTGGACTACTCCACGGAGGGCGATCCCATCGCCGAAGACGGGCGCAAGCGTTCCGTCGTAGACTTGACCAGCGGGTGGATCGAAGACGCCAGCGGAGCCGCCGACGACCGCAACGTCGAGTTGTACGTGAAGAGCGCGTTTTGAAGACTCAGGCCGCGTTGGAAGCGACGAACACCGCGCAACGTCTGCCCGCGGCTCGCGCGCGCTAGAACCTGCCCCGAAGCCCTATTTCCGACGGCAGTCGCCCGGTGTGGGGAACAATTTCCGTGCGGGAGCCCGAGTTGACAATGGCGTAAATGCCCGCTCCCGTCAGCACCGCGCCCAGGGGCAAGGTGATGGCACCTGCGGTGCACAGCCCCTTCTTGTCGTCGCTTGGACAACCAATTGCCAAAAATGCAACGCCGGCAATGGTAGCGACGCCACCAAAGGTCGCGCCGTTGATCCCAAGCACCAGCAGCCCCGTTTTGCGTTTGTAGCCTTTCACCGTCAGGGGCGCGTCGGCCAGGTGTTCACGCAGGTCTGGAACCTCCACGACGTGATCTTGCTGCAAGAAGCCCGCGTCGGACTTCATGCTCACGGGCATCACCGGATCGATGAACTTCTGACACGGCGTCTTGCACAGCGTGCGATCGCCCACCATCACTTCCCATTCCGTGTCCGTTTCACCCGTTGCAAAGGCAACCTTCATGGTGCCCTCCGGGGCGCGGTCGCGCAGAGTTTTCGGTAGCGGCGCCAAGAACATTTGCACGGGCGAGCGGCACTCGGCGTGTGGCGCTTGGTCCGTGGCGTCACTACAAAGCGTTGGGTTCCCTGCCTCACGCATGACGGATTCCGAACTTTGAGTTTTCGCTCCCGTGCCAGCTCCCATTACGGACGCACCGCCGCCCGCGCTGAGGGTGCCGCCCGAGCGCAGCTTGAAGGCGCCGATGGAAAGCGCACTCACCACATGGGTGGCGCCGCTACAGTTCGGGTCCCGCTCCACGCTGTTGAAATCATGGCCGGAAAGCTCGAGCTGGCCGCTGACGGTGGTCTGCACGGCGATGCGACCCGAACGCGCGAGCTCACCCTCAAGCTGCACGGCGCCCAAGGGCAGCTTGGCGTACAGCTCATCCGCGTCGCGGATCTCCAAGGTGTCCGTCGACGTCGTGGTGCGCCGCCAACCGTAGCCACCGCGCACCCGACACTGAGGAAGCAGTTTCATTTCGCAGCCGGCGTACTGCACCACGACGCCGCCTTCGCGTAGGCGCGCTTCTAGATTCGCTTTTTCCGAAGCGGGCCACTCCGTGACGAGGGGGTTCTCGGCGCCTCCCGCAATCTTGCACTTGGTCTGCTCCGTGGGCATCTCCGGTGCTTTCGCCCGAGGCGCCAGCGACCCGCCCCCACAACCCGCGATCATCAGCACAAGGCCCAAGTTGACAACGCGCAAGCCGGACATCGTCACTAGCCTACCATCGGTCGCGCGCTGACCGTGAACCCGTGGTTACGGAGCATCCCCGTCTCGCCAGGCCACCCCATGCCGGCAGTGGAGACAGGCTGCGCTTGACTCTCTCGAATCAAGCCACAGGAGGTCCCGGCCGCTTGCCCGCGTCAGCGATGGGAACTCCGGCACGAGGCGTGCAGAGCTGCGCCAGCATGAACTTACGGATCCTTGTAATAGCGGGCGTCTTCTGTTTGGCATGCGGCAGCTCGGGGCAATCGAATGCGCCGGGCGCCGGTGGGAGCGCGGGCGCCAGTGGCAGCGCGGGCACGGCCGGTCAGGCGGGAGCCGGGGCAAGTGGCGGCAGCGCCGGCGCAGGCCCGGAAACGCTGAGCATCGTGCTCCGAAGCAGCACCGCCAGCTATGCGCATCAAGATCAGTTGGCGTCCCAAACGGCCGTGAACGTGCAGGCTGGTGTGCGTTCTTTGGCGCTCATCGACGACCAGGGCGACAGCTGGACGTTGTTCGAAGCCGGAGCAGACGCGAAACCAGTGAGCTACGACGATGGCGCCGCCACCCACTTGACCGCACTGTCGGCAAGCCAGCTACGCCCCGGGCACTACGTGCGCGCGCGCCTGGTCCAAGACTGGTCGCGCCTCACCGTCGACGCGACGCGCCACGAACTCACGCAGAAGACCCCAGGCAGCTTGGAGATCTTGCAGATCACTTCGGAGGGCACGACCCTGGGCGGTAAGACCTACGCGGCCGGCGACTTCGAACACACGTTCACGGCTGCCGGCGGCGCGGAGTCATTCAGCGGGACCGCGCCGATCCCGGCGAAGAGCATGACTGCCGAAGCCGAGGCCATTGTCGAAAATGGAGCGTGGGCCGTGTACTTCCCGCTGGATTTGACCGTGACGCCGTCCAGCCTGGGCACCCTGACCGTTACGGCCAACATGCACCGCGCGTTCCGCTGGACGGACACTCCGGCGCTCGGGTACTCCACTGAGATCTACGATATCGCGCCGCCGCTCTACGAGTGGGTCAGGCAGTTTGGCGCCAACCGCTTCGACCTACAGCTTTCGGCGCCCTAGTTCGGCGCCTGCCAGGGGAATGCCTCGCGCCGGGTCCAGCCCGATCGGCCCCGGCCGCCATGGCTAGCGCGATCCGTCGATTTCATGGGAAGAAGGAAGCGGCTGTCCCCGTAGAGGGGGCCAGCGACTCCACAAGGAACCTCCCATGCAGCCAATGCCCCCGCAGCAGCCGTACCCACAACATGCCCCCATGCAACCCGCCATGCCCATGGGCCCGAGCGTCGCGGTGGCGGCTCGGGAGCCAAAGCGCAACTTGGTGCTGATGGCGATCGGCGCGTTCCTACTGCTGATCGGGTTCTTGGTCTTCTGCCTGTTTGCCTACAACCTGTGGCAGTACCTGACCGTAGAAGATCGCTTCACCACGCTGCCGAGCTACGCACGCGCTTTTGCGGTCGAGATCGTGCAGAAGGCTGCCATGAAGCGCATGATGGTGTTTGGACCGGTCTCCGGCTTCTTCGGTCTCGTCGGCCTGGTGCTGGCGGGTCTCGGCTTGCGCAAGAAGTAGCGGCCAGCTCCTGCAAGATGCTGCGGCCCGCGCTATCGCTTCGGCAGATCGAACCTGCGGATGATGCCGCCATGGCGCGCATCATCCGCAGCGTGATGCCCGAGTTCGGCGCCGTCGGCGACGGCTACGCCATCTTGGACCCTGAAGTCGACGCAATGAGCGCGGCCTATGCGGCGCCACGTAATGCGTACTGGGTGGTGTGCCGCGAGGGCATTGTCGTTGGCGGCGGCGGCTACGGGCCACTAGCTGGTGGAGACGCGAACACTGCGGAGCTCCGAAAGATGTACTTCCTGCGAGAGGCGCGCGGGCTCGGGGCCGGCAAGGCGCTCTTGACGCAGTGTTTGCAGGGCGCCATCAGCGACGGCTTTCGTCGCATGTACTTGGAGACGCTGCAGCATATGGACGCCGCCCAAGCGCTGTACGAGCGCTTTGGATTTCGTCGGCTGAGCGAAGCGCGGGGCTGTACCGGGCATTTCGGCTGCAATGCATGGTACGAAAAGGAACTCACGTGATTTCTGTGGCAGTGCACTGCGCCACGAAGTGCTAGGTTTGCGCCCCCGGTGTCCGCGCCCGCCCGATCCAATAACGCCTCCCGCGCCTCCGAACCGGAGGTGTCGCGCCCGGCCAGCTGGCGGCCACTGGGCACGCAGCCGGCCAGATCACGACCCAAAAGCTCGCGGCCCGCCAGCTCACGACCCCACGGCTCCAAGCCGGCCTGGCGCATGGCGAGCGAACCGCCGCCGCCAGAAGCGGTTGGGGATTACCGGATCCTGTACAAGCTCTCGTCCGGAGGCACGTCGTCGGTCTTCGTCGCGGCTCAGCCTGCGCAGGGCGATGGCGTCGTGGCAGTAAAGCTCCTCGACAAGATCGATCGCGACGAACGGGGCTTGCTCACTTTTCAAGCCGAAGCCCGTGTCACCACAAGCCTCACCCATGAAAACGTCGTGCGCACCCTGGAGTTCGGCGACCACGAGGGCGTGCCGTTCTTGGTGATGGAGCTGATTTTGGGCGGCTCCCTCGCAGAATTGATCGCCGCTCAGAAGCGCCACGAGCGGCAGCTGGACCCCTGGCTTGCCAGCTTCATTGTGGAACAGGCCGCGCGCGGTTTGCACCACGCGCACGAGCTCCGGGACGGCTCCGGCAAGCCCATCGACCTCGTGCACCGTGACATCTCTCCGCAAAACATCCTGATGTCCTTCGAGGGTCGCGTCGCCCTTTCGGATTTCGGCATTGCGAAGTTCTCAGACCGCGGCATGACGACCGCGCGCGGGCTATTGAAGGGGCGTTTCGCTTATATGTCTCCTGAGCACGCGCGCGGGGACAAGCTGGACCGCCGATCCGATCTATTCTCCCTTGGCATTGTGCTCTTCGAAGCCCTGACTCTGGAACGCGTTTTTGACGCAAAGAGTGCCGGTGACTCCATTTTGCAGCTACTGCATATGAAACGCGTCGACCCGGGCGCGATCCGACCCGATGTGCCGAAACAGCTCTCGGAGTTGGTTGCCAAGGCTTGCGCTTCGGACCCGACGCAGCGCTTCAGCAGCGCACTGGAGATGGCCGAAGCACTGCGTACGCTGCGCGAGGCAGCGGGCGCGGAGACGCACGCCGGCGATGTGGGCGAGCTGATTGCGAAACACTTCCAGCAACGCCATGCGCATCTGCAAAGCACCCTTGCGGAGTTCGGCCGCGAACAAAAGTCAAGCCACCCCGCGCCCGCATCCGCCCAACGCTTAGTCGCCGCGCGCACCCGGTCGGAACAGCCAGCGCCGTCCCAATTCAGCCTCGGGCTGTTCATGCTGGGGCTGTGTACCGCTTTGGTAGTGATCGGATGCGTGGTCTTTTTCGTCTCACGCTGACGACGCCCCGTCCAAAGGCGACTCCATAGAAAAACGGCGCGGACCCGAGGGTCCACGCCGTCTTTCACAGCCACTTCGCTTGCTGGGGTCCAGCGCGCGAGAAGCCCGTTAGTAGCGGTAGTGTTCGGGCTTGAACGGCCCGTCCACTTCCACGCCGATGTAGTCCGCCTGCTCTTTGGACAGCTTGGTGAGCTTTGCGCCCAACTTGCCCAAGTGCAGCCGCGCCACCTCTTCGTCGAGCTTCTTGTCCAGCACGTACACACCAACGTTGCGCTTGTTCTTCCACAAGTCGATCTGCGCCAGGGTCTGGTTGGTGAAGGAGTTGCTCATCACGAAGCTGGGGTGCCCGGTGGCACATCCCAGGTTCACCAGGCGACCTTCGGCCAAGAGGAAGATGGAGTGACCATCCGGGAAGGTGAACATGTCGACCTGGGGCTTGATGTTCGTGCGCTTGATGCCCGGGTACTTCATCAGGTTGCTCACCTGGATCTCGTTGTCGAAGTGCCCAATGTTGCAGACCACGGCTTGGTCCTTCATCTTCGCCATGTGCTCGACGGTGATGATGTCCTTGTTGCCGGTCGTCGTGACGAAGATATCGGCGAAAGGCAGAGCATCCTCGACCGTCACCACCTTGTAGCCCGTCATGCACGCTTGCAGCGCACAGATCGGGTCGATCTCCGTGACGCAAACTTGTGCATGATGCCCGGCGAGCGCCTGGGCGGAGCCCTTGCCCACGTCACCGAAGCCGCAGACCACGGCGGTCTTGCCGGCGATCATCAGATCCAGAGCGCGCTTGATGGCGTCCACCAAGGACTCGCGGCAACCGTAGACGTTATCGAACTTGCTCTTGGTCACTGAGTCGTTGACGTTGATAGCGGGGAACAGAAGCTCACCCTTCTTTTGCATTTCGTACAGCCGGTGCACCCCCGTCGTCGTCTCTTCAGAGACGCCGACGATGTCTGCCACCACTTTGTGCCAGTGCTTGGGGTCTTCCTTCTGCACGCGCTTGAGCAGCTTGTTGACCAACTGCAGTTCTTCATTGTCCGTGGGCTCGTCCAGCAGCTTCGGGTTTTTCTCCGCGTAGTAGCCGCGATGAATGAGCAGCGTGGCGTCTCCGCCGTCGTCCACGATCAACTGCGGACCCTTGCCGTTCGGCCACGTCAGCATGCGATACGTAAAGTCCCAGTACTCCTCCAGGGTTTCGCCCTTGAACGCAAACACGGGCGTGTCGGTGGCTGCAATAGCCGCCGCTGCATGATCCTGCGTCGAGAAAATGTTGCAGGAAGCCCAGCGCACGTCCGCGCCCAGGTCCTTCAGCGTCTCGATCAGCACAG
Organism: uncultured Myxococcales bacterium; assembly: GCA_937872925.1. GTDB lineage: Bacteria > Myxococcota_A > Polyangia > Polyangiales > Polyangiaceae > JACKEA01. The sequence continues at coordinate 40,763 of CALMUT010000152.1, forward strand.
CCGTCTGAATCGTCATATGCAGCGAACCGCTGACGCGCACGCCCTTGAGGGGCTTTTCCGGACCGTACTTCTCGCGAGTGGCCATCAAGCCCGGCATCTCCTTTTCGGCGATGGCGATCTCTTTGCGACCGAAGTCCGCCAGGCCCATGTCCTTGACGAAGTAGTCCTTGCCACTGGTTTTGTTGTTGTCGGTAACTGAAACGCTTTGAGTCATGTTCTTTTCTTCCCGTTCTCTCGAGCCGCCCCGCGGCTATCCATCGTTTGAGGTGTCGGGGCAACGACAGAGCGTGTACCCACGACGTAGATCCATTTGAGGTGTGCGTCCGGGCCGGAGCGCACTAGCCCGTGCGGAATATCCGCAGAACGCACCTCTTGAAGCCCGGCGTCTTGGGCGAAGCTCGTGAGCTCCGCCTTGGAAAAGCCTAGCCACAAATCCGCGAGCTCGTCGCTGAGCCGTTCGTCGTCGTGACGAGCGTAGTCGATGACCAGCACCTTGCCACCGGGGCGCGCCAGCCGGGCAAGCTCCGCAAAGGCCGGGCGCGGGCGCGGCGCGTGGTGCAGCATCCGCGCGGCAACGACTAGATCCGCGTCGAAGGAGTCTGTTGCGGACCCGACGTCTCCTTCTTGCAGCTCTACGTTGGTGTAGCCGCGGGCCGCAATCCGCTCCCGTGCCCGTTCGAGTTGCGCCGCACTCCGATCCAATGCGACCACGCGTCGGAAAAGCGGCGCAAGTACATCGAGCAACTCCCCCGCTCCGGTGCCCGCGTCCACGGCCAGCTCGGCTGAGCTCAGCAGCCCCGCGAAGGCATGCAAGTAGGCCGGCAAGTTCGGAGAGATGCTGATCTCGGCATTGCCCGGGCGCGAGAAGTACTCCCGCGCTTTGGCGTCTCTGCGCGCGACGACCGCCGCGACGCGCTCCATGCTGCCGTCCTCGGAACAGAGCTTGCGACCCGCGCTGAGCGCATCCATGACCACGGGGTCGGAGCGCACTTCAGGCGCCAAATGCACGAAGATGCGTGTGCCGTCCTTCCTGTCAGACAGCAGGCCCGCTTGGCGTAGGGGTGATGCGTGTCGCGAAACGTTGGGTTGCGGTTCCCCCAGCACTTCTGCGAGCTCACCCACGGACAGCTCCTCGGCCGCCGATAGGGCGAGCAGCCGCAGGCGGTTGGGATCGGCCAGCAGACGATAGAGCTGCCAGCGCTCCTCGGTCTGGGGGTGGGCAAGAACCATGGGCGGGGATCTATATGCAAGTATTCCCATACATGCAAGTAGATCAAATTATCCAAGCAATCCCGGGATTTTGGCCCGAAGGCGCCCAATTTGGGGTCCTTCAGCCGCCAGATCCACCCGCGGCCCGGGAGGGCTGGCCAGTCCCCGCGAAAGCCGCTGCGAGCCGAGGGCCAGCGCGCCCCACGCAGCAGTGGGGCCGTGGCGCGTCCCCTCAGCCTGTGCAGCTCTGTTGGTCAACGATGGGCGCAAGGGGAGCGCATTTGAGGGACTCGCAGGCGAAGCTCTGGCACTCCACGTCGTTGGCGCAGGCGGCCCCTCCGACTTTTCCGTTTGTGCAGACGCCGGTCACGCCGTTGCAGTAGTAACCCAGGCCGCACTCGAGGGTGTAGGGGTTGAACTTGTTGCAAGGTTTGCCCAGGGGCGTGGCCTTCTTGCAGATGCCTTTGTACGGCGGCCCGGTCAGGAAACTCACATCGCAGTACAGCCCAGAGTCACAGACCCCTGGCACGTCGTCGCCCAACTCGCAGGGCGCGCTCTCTTTCAGCACAGAGAAGGCTTCGCATACGCTCTTCTTGTCGTCGCAACTGATGAAGGTGTCGGGCTGAGTGCTACTCGCACACTGCGCATCCCGGTCACACTTGCCTCCGAGCTGCACTTTGCCTTCGAAGATTGGCGCGCAAATGTCAAAGTCCCGCAAGTAGCTCGGGAACTCCTTGTAGCTGATCACGCACATCTTGAGGTACTTGGCGTAGGCGGCCAGGCACGCATCCGTCGTCGCAGGGTTGAAGGTGATGTCGCCCTTCTTGGCGGCGTCGATATCTTTCTGGCAGTCCACGAGTCCAGTAGCGACGCAGTTCTTTTGGTCGTGGCCGAAGCCGCTGTTTGTGCAGCAGTCCTTTTGTGCTTCGCAGATCTTCGGGATCGCCTTCTGGCAGAAGTTGTCGAGGGTGTATGCGCTGCCCCCCGTACCTCCGGACCCTCCACCCCCGACACCCGCCGTGCCCGCAGCCCCGGCGGTTCCGCCACTGGCAGCACCTCCGCCTGCGCCGCCGCCCGCAGTGCCCGCTGAACCCGAAGCGCCGCCGGCGCCCGCGTTGCCCCCGACCGCGCCAGAACCGGCCCCTCCGCCCAGTCCTGCATCCGCACCGCCCGTGTTGCTGAGTCCGTCGTCACTCGATCCGCCACAGGCAGCCAGCGAGCCCACCAACCCAACCACGAACGTCCACTTCATTCCGAGATTCGCCATGCGGCCGTGCACAGCAGGAATCGGGCCAGGGCGTTTTTGTGCGGATCGCGGGCGCGCCGTTAGGATCGTAACCCACGTCGTGGCCGCGGGTTCACACTGCGAACGCGCCGCGAGTTCGCGCGGGGCGCGCCTCAGGAGAGCAGCGTCTCGCGCAATTGGAAGTACCGCGTGCGCTGCCGTCCGCAGCTCCGACACCTGCCCTGCGCCACCCGCAATCGCCGGCCGGCGAGGGTCGCGGCTTCGTGGGACTCGAGCATGACAGCACCGTCGCAATACGCACACGGCTCCGCCTCGGTGGCCGGCGCAACCTGGGCCGGTGACTCCAAGACCCGCGGCCGATCCGGCGCGCCGCCTGCGTCGAGTCGCGCAAGCTTCTCGCGTTGTTCACCAAGCTTTGCGAGCACGCGCTGCTTCTCGCGCCTCAAGACACGCGGCCGCTTGGGTCGTTTGCTCATGCAATCGCGCTTTGAATCGCGTCGGCGGCGACGAAGCTGAACGCCATGATGGTGAGGCTCGGATCAACGCTTGGCGGCGCTGGGAACACACTGGGGTCGCTCACGTACAGGTTATCCGTGCCGTGCACGCGATGGTCGAAGCCCACGACGCTGTCCCGCTCACTGCTTCCCATGCGTGCGCCCCCACCGGGATGCGGCGCAGCAAACACGTTACGCGCTGGCCGCAACGAAAGCTGCGCGACTGCAGGCTCGATTTCGTCGGCCCGCGTGATGCGCGTGTCCTCGGCATCGCCGAACATCAATTCCCGCGCGCCAGCTCGGATCAGCAGCTGCGCCTGCTTGATCCACGCATCACGAATCCGCGCTGCGTTGCCGCCCCGCAGTGGCATGGAGATCCGGCGCTGTCCGTCCTCCACGCGGATGCTGCCGGGTTCGATGTCGTCGATCCAAGCAATGGTGCCGCCCAGCCGCGGCAGCTCCCGCATCAGCTCACGGTGTTTGGCGCCGGCGCCAGGCAGCACCGCCGCGAGCAGTCCGGGCTGCAGCTGATTGGGCATTAGCAAGTAGCCCCCTTCGATGTAGTCGCTGGAACTGGGTCGCCCAAACGCGCGTTCCGGTCCTTGATAACGTGCACGGCGGAACTCCTCCACGCCCCAGGCCGCCGGAATGTTGCGCCATTGGATGATGTCTTCGTCAAAACGCGCATGCACCATGGGGCAGGGATTGCAGAAGAAGTTCTGTCCGAGGGCGGGCAGCTCCTGGGGCAGCGCCACGCGTTGCAATACTTCCGGCGTATTGAAACCGCCCGCGGCGATAACAATGGCGCGAGCCGTGACGTCCACGCGAGTCTTTGACGGCTGGCCCGTCCCTCGGTCGAGCACCTGGCAGTGCAGCGTCTTCGCCTGGCGACCTTGAAACGAGATCCCAATGGCGTCCGTGTCGGCGTAGAGACGCGCCCCCGCCGCAAGCGCGCGTGGCACATAGGTTACGAGCTGGCTTTGCTTTGCATCGTAGGCGCAGCCCTGCATGCAGAAGCCGCTCGCGAGGCAACCCCGGCGGGCCTGCGGCACGCGTTTGACGTGCCACCCCAACGCCTGCGCCGTGTCGCGCACGATGGCGTTCATGCGATTGACGTAGGCGTCCGCGGCGGGGTGCACATGCAGGTCCCTTTCGATGACTGCGTAGTGTTTCGCCAGAGTCGCCGGGTCATGCCCCTGCATGCCGAACACTTCCTGCCACTGCTGCGCGCGGTCTTCGGGCAGGCGGTAGCTGTCCGCCCAGTAGTGCACACTGGCGCCACCGACGTTATTTCCGTAGGTCAGCGCAATGGATCCGTCCTCGCTGGTGTCCAGCCCACGCCCCCCGTCAACGCGCGCAAGCATGTTCAGCTCGCGTTGGTCGAAGTCGTCTTTGGTGTAGTACCCGCCGCGTTCCAGGATGACGACGCTCTTGCCTGCCTCGGCCAGTCGCATGGCAAGGGCGGCGCCGCCACATCCAGACCCAACGATCGCCACGTCGCAGCTCACTGCAGTGTCGCTAGCCACAAGCACCGGCCATTGGAAGATGCGCTCGCGCCACGCGTCCGCCATCACGCACCGTCTCGCTGTTTTTCGTTGACCAAGTGCGCATAGCGGATGGCGCTGGGCGGTGGTTTTGGGCTCTTCACCCAGGGTCCGTCGTAGCCCAGCACTCCCCAGGTGGCCGGTGCGGCGTAGTACGCCAGACTCAGTATCTGTTTGAGCCCAACGGCAACGCGACAAAACACGTCGCGTTTCGAGCGCAGCATGGCGTCAAAGACCCGTGCGCGCGCCGCGGCGGATAGCTTCGAGAACGTGCCCACGCCGCCAAAAATCGGCGGCACGTATTCCAGCAACATGAGCGCGGCAAGGATGTCGGCCCGCGACGCCGGCGGAGCCGCCCAGAGTTGTTCATCAAAGGCGCGCGCAAGCCCCACGCTCTCACCGCTCGGGAGCGCGCCATCCGCCGGAAATAGCGCGTCCACCAAGGCGTCTAGCGTGCGCTTCTCGCGCTGCCCCAGGACCAAGAAGTCTCCATGGGGCACCACCTGAGCAAACTCGCGCATGCGCACGGCACCGATGCCAAGCAAGAGCAGCCCTGCCACGCCACCCACTGCCAGCGTGTTCCTCCGCGAGATGTTCACGCGCCGAGTGTACGCCACGGGAGGGGCCGGCGGCCCTTTTTCAATCCCGCGGGCCGGCCGCACGCCGGAGTCGGTCCGCGATGGCACTACCGATGCCGGATTCGTCGGGCAAGCTGAGCAGTATCTTCTGGCATCCGCGCGCGTCCAGTTCGCGGAGCGCGGCGTATAGCCCCTGCGCCGCGTGGTCCAAGTTCCGCGAGAGCACGACGCACTCCACTGCAGCGTGTTCCGGCGCAGCGGTTCCGAAGAGCAACACACCCACTCGCTCCCCTGCGTCTGCAAGCTGCTGGGCCCTAGACAGCAAGTCCGCGTCGGCACAGATCACGACCTGCGCGCGCGGCGCATAATGCGAGGCCAGGGATCCGGGAACGCGGGCGCTGTCCTGTGCCGGGCCTGCGCAGGAAACGCCGAGAGCAAACTCGATAGACTCCCGAGTGATTCCGCCGGGGCGTAGGATCCTCGGCAGCGTGCCGGTCACATCCACAATGGTGCTCTCGACGCCAACGGAACACGGACCGCCGTCCAGAATCGCCACGTCGGTACCGAATTCGTGCTGCACGTGAGCGGCGCTCGTGGGACTGAGCCGGCCAAAACGATTGGCCGAAGGCGCCGCGACGGGACGCCCAAGGC
>CALMUT010000153.1 GCA_937872925.1 uncultured Myxococcales bacterium
CTGGAAGTGGCGGCAGCACGGGCGGCGCGTCCGGGAGTGGCGGCAGCACGGGCGGCGCATCGGGGAGCGGCGGCGGCGCGGGCACGGACGGCGGCGGCGGCAGCGCCGGCGCAGATGCGGGAAGCGACGGCAGCGCGGGCTCGGATTCCGGAACCGGCGGTACGGATGGTGGGACTCCCGGTTCGGCTAGCTTCGACCCAGCGAACGGCGGCAAACTCGAAGTCGACGGCGCCTCGGTTCAAGCGCCGCCAGGAGCGGTCACAGTCGCAACCGCCGTTAGTGGCACGTCCAGCACGACTACTACGGGCCTGCCGCGCGCTGCGGACTTGCGTGGGAAGATCTACGACTTCAAGCCGGACGGGACGACCTTCGCCAAAGCAGTCTTGATCACTTTGCCAGTCACAGGCACACCACCCACCGGCAAGCAATGGGTGGTCGCATGGCACGACACCGCAAACGCAAAGTGGGTGCCGCTACCCACAATCTTGAAGGCCACGCGCGCGATCTCCGCGACAACGCACTTCACGCAGTTTGCGCTTTTGGAGACCAACAAGGTCGACACGTCGGGCGGGTGCAACGTGCCAGCTCCCTGTGGAGGCGCACTCGGCAGCCACTACGACTTGGGAGGCGCGTGCTACACAGGCACTCCGCCGACCGCCGGCGCATTACCATTCTGCCCGACAACGTCCGTGAGCCAGAGCGGTGCATACGCGGCGGGCTTGTTCGACTTCGTCAGCGCCGGCTCGACCTACTTCTACGGTATCACCGTGGCAACCTTCGGCACGCTCACTCTTCAGAAGGCTTGCGTGGATACGTTGCAGGGATCCTTCGGGACGATCACCACCTGTGAAGACTTGGAAGCGCCGCTCTTGGGCGCGTTCAAACAGGCCATCGTCTGCGAGGGCAACCGCAACGTGGAGTGCACCTGCAACAACCTGGGCGGAGTTGGTCAAAGCGTTGAGACGGGAACCTATTCTACCTCCGGCAACGATCTGACGCTCACTAGCAGCAAGGGAACAGGCAACGTTTCGTATTGCTCCCAAAACAACAACCTGTACTTCGCCGACGGCACCAACAAGTTCGACTACATTTTCGTGCCCTAGTCCGCGAAGTCCGGGCACAGGAGAAAGCCGCAAACACCCTGCTGGCGCGCAGCTCAGCGCCCCGCTTCTTAGCCCACTGCCAAGACGGTGAATCCTTTCCACGCCGCCATCGCGGCCGCGAAGCAGCAACCGGTGGGGCCCTACTTCGCCAGGAAGCTCTTCAGGGCCTTCATATAGTCGTCGAAGGCCTCGTACTGGGGGATGTGGCCGATACCGGCGAGCGTGACCAACTTCGCGTTCGGGATCGCGTCGCGCGTCTTGGTGCCGAGCTTGGTGTACAGACCCATCTTGGCAGCCACCTCTGCAGGCGCGCTGCCTCGCCCGAGGGCTGTGCGGTCGCGGTCGCCGATGATCAGCAGCGTGGGTTGCTTCACGCGCGGAAAATCATGCACTACCGGCTGCGTGTAGATCATGTCGTAAGTGAGGGCCGAAGCCCATGCTATCTGACGGTAGTCTGGGGATTGGGTCCATCCCATCTGCAGCTCCGCCAGTCCGTCGTATTCGGTCTTCCACTTGCCGTCGAAGTACGCGGTCTTCATGTAGGCGCGGACCTGGTCGGGGTTTTTCTTGAGCTCGTTTTCGAACCACTGGCTCACTGGCACGTAGCCGACGAACTGCTGCCAGTCTTCGAGGCCGATCGGATTCACGAGCACCAGCTTTTCAGCTCGGTCCGGGTACATCAGCGCAAACCGCGTTGCCACCATGCCGCCCATCGAGTGCCCCACCACGGTGGCTTTCTCGATGCCAAGGCCGGCTAACAGGTCACGCGTGTGCGTCGCGAGCGCGTGAAACGTGTACTGGAAGCTTGCGGGCTTGCTCGACTTGCCGAAGCCGATCTGGTCGGGCACAACGACGCGGAACCCGTCGCCCGTGAGCGCTCGGATCGTGGTCTCCCAGTAGGCGCCGGAGAAGTTCTTGCCGTGCAACAAGAGGACGGCTCGGCCGTTCGGCTTGCCAGTCGGCTGGACGTCCATGTAGGCCATCTCGAGCTGCTGATCTTGCGCAGCGAAGCGCCGCACCTTCACTTCGTGCGGATAGGCGTATTGACTGAGCCTGGCGTCGAACTTGCCGGCGTAGGGGGGCTGTTCGGGAGTCGGGGCGGCGACTGGCTTTGCAGAAGCCACTGCGGCGGGCTCGTTCGACCCGACGGTCTGAGTAGCCGGCGACTCCGGACACGTTTTGGGCGAGCTGGCGCAGCCCACGACGAAGGCGACGGTAGCGACGGGGAGAACACGCATGAGCATTGCGCTGCTTATACCATCAGGAGCGGCGTCGACCTGGATGGTGCAACGGAACTGTCCCTCCCCTCAGAGTTCAACGGTCGGATCGCTGTGACTGGTGGCTTGCGAAGCTGATCACCCGTTAGGGTAATCCGTGAGTACGAGATGACGCCCCCCAACTTTCAGCGTTAGAATGGTTTCGAGAAAGGCGGTGTCGAGTCATGGGGATGGGGCGAGCGTTCGTTGCGGTCTTGTTGACGCTGGTGACCGTGGCCTGCGGCAGTGACTCGACCGCAGGCGGGACAGGCGGGACTAGCGGAACCGGCGGCCAGGCAAATGTCGACTGCCCGTTCGACAAGTACCGAGTATCTGGAGTGCTAGACGGCGCACCGCTAGCGGCTAGCTTTCGCTGGTACTCGAAAGAGGGGAACAATGTGCCCGGCCCGAATCTGTACCTCATGCACGAGGCGGTAATGCTCACATGGGGTGCGACGTGGAAAGCGCCTGAAAAGACGTTCCTCGGCAATGCCTGGTTCGCGAGCTCACCCGCATCCGAGTTCGGTGGAAGGCAGTTCTTCGCTGAAGGCGCGGCGCTCGACGCCGTGAGCGGTGGACCCGTCGGCACTCTTGAGAAGGTGCATACGGTTGGAGTGTGTGCTGGCGCACCGGTGACGGGCTCGCTCACTCTCTGCGTAGACCGAGGCTTGAATTCTGTGTGCAGCAAGAACCTAACCGGAACCCTGGACGGCACGGCGGTGGAGGCTTCCCCTGGCACGTACACGTTCCCAGACTCTCCCGGCCAGTGGCCCACCTTCGCGACCCTACTCGGCGAGGACGGCGTCCTCGTGATTCAAGACCCCGACAGTCCCTGGGGAGTCTTGCTGCTGCCAAGCACGGGCCCGGCTGCGGGTGAAAGTTACTGCCTCGGCGGCATCTCCGCCAACGAAACCCCCGAAAGCGTGACCTTCGCTTTCTCCAACATCACGCGCGCGGGCACCCTCCCCGGAACGCCCGCGGCCGGAGCGCTCACAGCCGAGCATTGCTTTCCCTGAAGGCGCGTCGGGCACGGCGAGGCGTGGCTGCGAGAGGCACGCTGCGAGCCGGTTCCGGGCTACTCAAATTGGCTCAGTTGCCGGGACAGTTCACTCCCACACAGCGGTTGAAGGCGGTCACTTGGGCAAACGTGGCCGTGAAACTTGAGCCTGTGGGACAGGTGACCGTGGCCTTCCCGCTCGTTTGATCCGGTGCGTACTTCAAGACCTCGTTGCCTTTGGTTGCGGTGATGTTTCCACCCTGAACGACAATGGTTACGCAAGGCGTGGTGTCGCCTGGGCCGTACATGCCAGCGTTTGCACCACTGCTGATGTACTTGTGACCGTCGGACCAGCTGACGGTGTCATTCTGGTCGGTGCAGGTTCCGCTCGTGTCTGGTTGGTAGCAGCTGGCAAGGAAGGTCTGGGCGCAGGATCCGAACATCGGGTTCGACGCATCCACGCAACTCGAGGTTGCACCGGCGGAGCCGCCTGCTCCCGCGCTTCCGCTGCTGCCTGCGCTCGCCGCAGCACCACCGCCACCTGCGGAGCCAGCTTGTCCACCGGCTGCGGCGCTGCCCGCGGAACCCGCTGTGCCACCAGTTGCGCCGCTGCCCGCCGCACCTGCTTGACCGCCGGTCCCACCGGTCGCCTTCCCTGGATCGTCGTCGGAGGAACAGCCGAAAACAAAGCACGCAAGAATAAGAGATGAATATCGCATAGCGCGACGCTTTGCACATGTCGTTCCACCCTCGACGAGCCGCGAAATGAGACTGTTATGATCTGAACGCGCCGCCGGAGCATGATCGAACTGGCGCAGTGTGGCGCGGGCGGCACGCGGGGGCGTTGCTCGCCAACCACACGGCGGCTCCGTCGCCAATCAGGCCGGGACGCGAGAAGCTGCTCCGATGAGGGGTTCTCTTGTTATTTGGGGTCGCGGATTTGTGGCGACGGTGGGCCGCTAGTCTCGAAGTGGGCCACGGAGCGCGGCAGGATCGGGGACGGCCTACGCCTACGCTTACGCCTACGCTTACGCCTACGCCTACGCCTACGCCTACGCCTACGGGGACGTAAGAACGGGAACAGAACGGCAACGACTGCTCCGTTTTCTGTCACCAGTCTCGCGTCGCGGCCCTAGCGTCGCGAGCCGACCCGCATGTATCGTGATGGTATGAGCGTGCGGGGTTGGATGGTCGTGCTTGGGGCGGCGCTGGGAGTTGGGCTGGTCGCCTACGCGGTCTGGCCAACGGCGCCCTCCCCGGAAGCAAGTCGACAGCTGGTGAAGCGCTACTTGGAGACGCCCCCGGAAACGCGGTCGTCCGGGCTCGAACACCGAGTGATGCAGCTGCGCGGGCACGCCGCGTTGGGCGCCGTTGGACTCCTGGGGGACGCGCGCCTGCGCGGCGCGGCGCATGTATTTCTCAAGCAATGCGCCCGCAGTGGGGACCTCAAGCCACCCGCCGAGATAGGCGAGATCGAAGCGAGGGCGCGCAGCGGAAAGCGTTCACTCGTCGTGACGACTGGCGACGTGGTCAGCTCGGCCTACGCCGAGGAAGAGTGGGCGACAATCCAGAGCGCCTGGCAGCGCTGGAGCCAGGACAACCAGCCCGCGCTCGAAGCAATGCCGCGGCCTTGCGATCCGCGCTACGAGCTGTGAAGCGCAAACTCGGAATGGCCGCCACGACCAGGCGCCCTATCGATAATACTGGCAACTGACTTACTTGTCAGTTGTCTAATGTATGGATGGCTCGTTCCGATCATCAGACTGTGGAGATCTTTCACCTGACGCTGCTGGAGCGCCCTTTCACTCAGCTACGATGACTTCGTCGCGCAGGTTCACGCCTATCTCCCAGAAGACGAGCAGCCGCGCTGGGATGCCGAGGCCTGGGACCGCGCTGTACTACGGGTAGTGGACGCGCTCGACGCTGGGAGCGGCGGCGCAGCATGAAACTAACCGAGGCGCACCGCGCCCTCGTTGCACTGCCCAATGCGACCTTCACGACCAACGATGCGGCGACACTGCTGGGCATTGAGAGTTCCCACGCGACCAAGGTGCTAACTCGCCTTTCGGCCACCGGCCACGTTCTGCGACTGGCTCGAGGGCGCTGGGCGTTGCCGGATGCGCTCGACCCATTTCTGATCCCCGAAGCACTGACCGCACCGCTTCCGAGCTACATCTCGCTCCACACGGCGCTGCACCACCACGGTTTGATCGAGCAGATTCCGAGTACGGTGTATGCGGTCACCCTCGCTCCGAGCGCCGAGCGCCGAGCGCCGGACGCCCGCGGGCACGGTATCGCTCCATCATGTCGCTCCGGTTTCTTCTTCGGGTTCGAAACCGCGCCGGGCGGCGCAAAGGTCGCGCGATCCGAAAAGGCGCTGCTGGACTTCCTGTACCTGCGCCCGGGGCGCAGCCGTCGCTTTCGCAGTCTGCCCGAGCTGACGTTGCCGCGCGGCTTCAGTGCGACTTGGGCGCGCGGGGCGATCGATCGAATTGCAATCCCCGTCGCGACATACACTGGTGCTGCGGGAGTTCGACAAGGCGCTGCAAAATGCCCGACGCTAGTGACTGAGACCGTCACGCCACTACGGTCTCGAGACAGGCGGGCCCCGCGCCCGATTGTGTCTTACGAGGCGTTACTGACAGCTGACGTCGTTGGGCACGCACATCTTCGGAATCACCGACGCTTCAAGCCCCGGGATGGCGATGCAGCTGTAGCCGCCGCCACAGCCAACGTCGTCCGTGCATACGGCGCCGCAACCCCGGGAGCCGTCGGGGAAGCTGAGGCAGAAATTGCCGCCGCCGGGGCAATCGCTGTCGCGCTCACAGCTCGCGCACAGGCTGTCTTGCGAGACCCAGGGACTCATCTTTGGGCTCGAGTCCACGCCGTGCACGCCATAGTGGGTGTGGGCGTTCTGCTCCTGTAGGTTCAGCCAGGAAAGCAGATTGAGCCAGCTCACCGGCAAGTGACGCTTGGTCTCGTTCTCTTGCATCAGCATGCCAAACATCAGTGTGGTGGTGCCGGGCAGTCCCATATTCGTCCACATAGTGGCGACGGTGCTGACCACATCGAGGTTGGCGTCATTCTTGGCCGGGTTTTCGTACATCGCATCGGCATAGGTGGAATACGTCTCGCAGCCGTACATCGCCAGCACCTGGTAGTGGTCGGGCATTGGCAGCGTCTTCCACACGCTGTCGTCGAGTTCGGTGCGCGGCTGGTAGTCGAGCACGTAGCCAGCGCCGGGGCCGGCATGGCCGGCGTAGATCACGAGCTCCTTGGTCGCCAGGCTCTCCTTCATGCTTTCCACGAGCTGGCTCTCGGAGCCGCAGGGCACGATCTCCGGAAAGACGATCTTGATACGGACCTCGACGGGCATGCCGCCGAAGTTGAACGTCTTGGTGAAGGGCGGCGAGTCGATCTTTAGGTCGAGGTAGCTTGCCGCGGTGTGCGCGAAACCCTCATCCAACAGAACCTCAACCAGCTTCTCGGCAGTCCAGCGATCGATGCGCCCGCCCAGTTTCTCTTTGGTGCAACCCGCGGGGGCCGGCGAGGCGCACTCGTCAGCAACGGGTTCGCAGCTGTTGTTGCAGGCGACTTTTTGGCACTGCATCGCCCCGGCGCTGTCGGGGCAGCAAAGCCGCACCTCCTCCTTGTTGTAGTCACCGCCTACATGCACGGCGACGTCGAAGATCCCGTCCTGGAACAGCTCGTTGTATCGCGGGTAGCCGTCCGTCGAAGGCGAGAGCGCAGCAGTTACCGTGACCGCCTCGGACGTCGGCTCGGTGAACTGGGTAACGGTCACTTCGAACGACTTGCTCTCGGCGAAGAGCTTGCTCGCGAGCTTGCTCGACAGCAGGCCTTCCACCTCGAAGTCGAACAGGTAGCTGCCGTCGGCGTCTTGACGGATCGTTTCGAGATGTCGTTTGCTTGAGCGCGTTGCGGCGGACACTTCCTGTTGCGTCTTCCAGTTTTCCAGGATGTGCTTCTTCGTGGCTTCGTCTTCGTCCTTGATCGACTCGGCGATTTCGGGCGGCAGCTCGTTGGGGATCTCGGCGTTGATCGCTTTGGCCTGGCTGCGCAAGTGGCTAACGATGGCGCTGGCCACGCTATTCAGCCGCATGTCCGCCGCCTTCTTCAGTGCGGCCTCTTGCTCTTCCACTGGCATCGCGTCGAGACCGGCGGGCGTGGCCATGTGCACGCTACCTGTGAACAGGTACTCGGCCGCTGCGCTGTTCACGTAGCTGTCCGCTTTGCCGCCGGCGCCGCCCGGCAACTTCGGAACGCGGCTGCCGTCGCCGGCACCGGCGGGCGTGGCGTCCGAAGCGGAGCACGCGCCGACGAGGGCGAGACTGACGAGGGAGAGAAGAGTGGCAATGCGTTTCCCGCGAGGCATCGCTCCAATGTAGGATAAGGTCCTACATTCAGCAACGCTCACCGCTGACGCTGCAACAGTTCAAAACGACTGTAACCCTGCCTTCAGCACGGGACGCGCGGCAACAACGGCTTTGGGCTTGGCTTAGGACGGTTGCGCTGACGCGGAGGCAACGATGAACGAGCTCAGGAAGATCCATACACGTGTGCGACCTCGATGGTACCGACCCGCCGCAGCTGGCTGGTTCCTCACGTCCATTTTCAGTCTGGGCTTCGGCCTGACCACGGCTTGTGGCGGCGACGATGACGAAAGTTGCGCGGGCTGCGGCAGCGGTGGGTCTGGTGCGGGCGTCTCGGACTCAGGAACGGCGGGTAGCGCCGGCGGCGGTGGTACCGGCGACGCCGGCCTGGACTCAGGCGCTGACACGAGCATTGTCGTCGACGGCGGTGGGGCGTTCCCCGATGGCAACATCTACGTGGCCGGCTCGCGCAACGCGAAGGTCTACGAGTTCGACGCCAACTTGAACCCAGTATCGGATTGGACCCACCCGGCCTTCGGCACCGTGATGCCAGCTCCGGGTCAGCCCTTTGGCGATGGGCCCGCGGGCATGGTGTTCGACGCCAAGGGGCGCCTGGTAGTGGCCGGCGTCGACCAGTTTTGCATCTTCTCCAAACCCGGCGTCGTGGTCGAGTGTCACCCGAAAACGAAGTCGCAACCGACGGAAAACGTGATCTTCGATCTTGCCGGCAACCTTTATACGACCACGGCGACTGGCGGAACGGACGAGATCCACAAATACGATGCCAACTACACGTACCTCACCACTTTCAAGATGCCGACGGGCAACCTCACCGGAGTGACCTGTGACCCAGACGGCAACTTGTACATTGGCAGCCAGCTTGGCGGCGGCGCGGGCAGTGCCATCTACAAAGTGGACAAGGTCACCCTGAAACCATTGGATACCCTCAACATCGCCGGCAACGTGGAAGGTCTACAATTTGCAGCGGACGGCAACATCCTCGCGGCTGTGGGCAGCGGAGTGGGCGTCGTGCGCATCACTCCGAAGTCACCAACCACCGTGATCAGCACCATCACGGATCCGGGGTTGTTCTTCGCGGTGCCCCTGACCATCGACAACACCGGTCTGATCTACACCGCAGACTACGAAAACGGCAGCGGGACCGCGTTAGCGGATCTCTTCGTTTTCGATTCGACGGGCGCCGTGAAAGCATCGAAGCTGCCATCGGAAATCTACGGCCCCTTCGGGATGGTCGTCGCCGGGGCCGTGCTGCCCTGCGGTGCGTATCAGCCGAGGTAGTCCGACTGCGCCTACCTCACCTCTCTTTCGCAACGAGTGGCCCGTGGCGGCGACTACCTCAACCTGAACATCGCGGCGCGTGCGTCGATTCGCTTGTCGGGAGCGCCCAGCGTGCGCGAAGGGGCATACGGTATCCGCTGCGCGCGGGTGCCGTGAAGTAGTGCCGCGTCGCGCACACGCGGCGACCGCGTCGTGCGAGCTTCAGTCTGCGGGACTGTCACAGGAGGTGTTGGGCGACGCAGCCTTCGTCGTGGCCGTCTCGCTCTCGAGCCACGCCGGCCGAGTGACGGGCGCCCGCGACTTTCGCCTGGCCATGCTCGAGGCCGGTCTCATCGGCGAGGGCCTGTACCTTTCGGCAGCCGCTCGGGGCCTCGGCGCCTGCGCCGTGAGCGCGTTCTACGACGACGAAGTGGGTGCGCTGCTTGCCGCGCCGGGAAGCGCTCCGCAACAATCAGTACGGGTCGTGCTGCTGGTAGCGATGGGAGAGCGCTGAGTTGCGCCGGCAGGAGTGAGCGCGACAGCTCCCAACTTCTCCTGCCTCTTGATTTTGGAGTCGCGGCGTGGGCGGCGCGGTGGGGCTGAACTGGGGCGCGAGGGGCGAGCGTACGGGCGCCCGATCACCCGCGTGGTGCTGGCGGTTGCGGGAATTCAACGACGTGCATGTTGGGTTGCGACTTTGCCAGCGCCTCGAGCTTGGGCGGCGCTGTCGCGTACCACTCGGTGAGCCCACAACGTAAGCACACCTGTGCGTTGAAAACGCCGCCGGCCACGGGCCAGTCGCTCTGTGTGTCTTCGACCACCACGGGCATGGGGTAACCGCGGCCGTTGCGGTCGCCGTAGGCTTTAAACGGGGTGAAGATCACGAAGCGGTTGTGCCCGCAGGTCGTGCAACTCGTCTTGTGTGGCGACTGCGTGGTTGAACTCGCGGCGGCTGCGCCCGAGGCGTAGACGGGCAGCTGAGTTCCACACGCGGCACACTGTTTGTCGTACACGTTGTGGGGTCGGGCGCAGTGCGGACACTTGAACATTGGTAGATCCTGCCCTTTCGTTCGATGTTCGTCACCGGTGAAAGGGCAAGCCCCCTCTCAAACCGTGCATGCGGCCTCGGTCGAACGCAGTTTCTTGCTGTTCGCGTTCAAAGATCGTCGAAGTAGCCGATCTGATATTGGTAGCCTGAGTACGTAGGCTGATTCTGCTGCTCGACGAAGAGCCAGCCGCGATGAGTGCCGCTGTCGTCGATGATGGAGTTCAGCGCGAGGGGATGCATGTTGCGGTCATAACAAGGCCATTCATTGCCGATGGACAAGCATGTGCACCAGTTGTTGTATGCCATCTGCCGACTCGTGTTGGTGCTGGCCAAATGGTACATGATCTTGCCAGTGTGGCTGCCGGTGCAGCCACCCACACACACCGTCGGGGAGTGCGGCAGCATGGCGTGCAGGGTGTAGCCCTCAGAGGTCCATGACGCCGATGTGAAGGCGGACAGATTGACCAGCGTCGAGCTCCAATCGCTGACGGTGGTAGTGCTGCCATCGGAGCCCGCCATCACGCGCTGTCCAGGCCACTTCTTCAGGCCGCCGGCAGTTACGATTTCTGGCAAAGTCCGAAACGTCGTCCAACTGGCATTGCTGCCGTAGCCGACACCGTGCGTGACGTCGTAACTTGAGCTGACAAAGCCGAGTCGCTTGAGGCCCGAAGATGAAGTGTCCTGGATGCTCCAAGTCTCCGTCTTTCCATCCGACCACGAGATCGCCACTTGGCCGCCGGCACTTTGGATTTGGAAGGTTCCCGACGCGCTGAGGTACTGTTTGGCCGGGGCGACCCAGCCGGTGGGCGCATAGGTCGAGCAGTTCTTGGTGACGCCTTCGAAGGTGCAACGGTGCTGCGTGTACGCCGTCTTGCCCTTCTTCTGCGCGCTGTCCCACTCCCACAACGTAGCGGCGATGCTGCCGTTGCTACCGAAGGTGTAGTTCGCATGCCGCGCCCAGGTCGTGCCGACGGTGTCGAAGTTCCCGTACACGACGCTGAATCGGGCCTTGCCTCCCGGTATCGAGGGGATGGGCGCCGCGGCTCCGGTGCCGCCGCTTCCCGCAGTACCGCCGCCGTCGCTCCCGGCGCTACCTCCAGTAGGCATCAGGCCGCCAGCTCCGGAACCACCTGTGCTGACCTGTCCGCCGGAGCCCACAGCCGAATCCGATGCGTCCTGCGCTGTGGCGCCCGCGGGCTCTTCGCTCGTACAGCCCGCGATCCACAACGCGGCGAAGACCCATGCTCGGCACATGACGGATAGTCTACATGCAAAACCACCGCAAGAGACAAAGCCCTGCTTCGGATCAAGAGGTCGTGCGAACAGTTGCCATCGCGAGAGATCGCCCGGGTCTGTCGATCCCCCGCGGCGGCGCCGTCGACCTGGATATCCCGCGACGGTGCTATGGATGCGCACGTGCTCCTGACCCCATAGCATTGCGACGCGGCGCGGGTTCTTGCTGCGATCGCCCAAGGCGAGCAGGCAATGCAACTCGCGCACGCGGAGCGTCTGGTCGCCGTCGAGAGCGGGGATGTACTTGCGCAGGCGTGGTCGCGTTGGCACGCACGAGTCGAGATACAATGGGTAGGATTGGCGCGACTGGTGCATCACTCTCTCGCCACGTGGTGTATCGTCGCACCATGGTTCGCTCCAGGCGGTGGCATGGAGCCAGTGGTCGCGTCTTGGTGGCGCTTGGCGCGGCGCTGCTGGCGGCGTCTGCGTGCAAACGTGCTGCTGAGCTCACACCTCCCGAACTGACGGATAGCGTCGAGCTGGCGGCAGGGCAGAAAGTGGCAGCGCGTGGCGTCGAAATCGAGCTCGTCACTACGGGTCACTCGCGCCAAGCCGCCGGTCCGTGCATCGCGGACCTGGCGCTCCGCATCCAACGTGGGGCAAAGACCGCTTCCATCGAACCGTTGTGGCGCCATGCCGAGGGCGTGTTGGATGATCTCGCGTTCCAGATCACGCCTACAAAACGGAATGGCCGGTATCGCGTCAAACTCTACCGCCGCGCCTCTTCGAACCGCGGTCCACTGCTGTCGAACGCTCGTGCCATCGAGATCGCGCAGCGAGAAGGCAAACGCTTGGGTTGCGCGGTCGAGGATGTAAGCGCGCAGGGAACCACCATGTATGATGGCGCATTGGAGCCGCCTTTGGGTGGTGGCTGCGAGCTCAGCGTCGGTCTCCACACCGCAGAGGTCATCGTTCACCAGGGCCCCTCTGCGACTCGCTGACTCCCGCGCCCCCGAGCGCCTCTCACGCGCACGACACTATGAAAGAAAACACCCCGAGCGCGCCGCGCCCGGGGTGCTCCCCTCGACCAAGGTACTTAGGCCTATTCGTCGCGGCACATGATAACGCTGGGACCACCGCCGGCGCCGGCGGAGCATTTGGCCGATGTCGGCTTGACGCACTTTCCGCAGACAAAGGTCCCTTTGCAGCCCTGCGCCTTCCACTGGGCGCTTGCCAAGTTCATCTCGGCGACGGCGACGGTGTTCGCAGAGTTAACGAATGTGGGGCAAACACACTTCAGACCACTGGGAACCTCGAGGCTGCACTTGACCCCGATGGCTATCTTGCAAGCCTTTGCCTTTGCGACGGCAGCCTTGTAGTCCTCATCGAGCTGAGTGCAGCTCTTGCCGCCGCTGCCGCCGGAGCCAGCGGTGCCGCCGGAACCCGCCGCACCGGCAGTACCTCCTGCGCCCGCCGAACCGGCGGAACCCGCAGAGCCCGCTGAACCTGCGGAGCCCGCTGAACCTGCGGAGCCCGCTGAACCCGCTGTGCCTCCCGCCGAGCCTGCCGAACCCCCGGAGCCACCGGTCGCGGTACCGCCCGAGCCGGCCGTTCCGCCGGAACTGGCGCCGGCATTGCCACCGCTGGAGCTGCCGCCGCTGCCGCTACTGGAGTCGTCGCTCGAGCAAGCAGCCGCAAGCAGGGTAAATGCAATAAAGGGCAAGACGGGGGCAATTCTTTTCATGTTTCCTCCAGGGGTGGGGCGCTGTCAGTGGCCCGGCGCAGTTCTTAGTCTGCCTACGTCCACGGGCATGCGCTTGAGCGCATTCTGAGCAGAGGCTGAGTAAACTTGCAAACGCGGCTGATTTGGCGATCAGTCGGTCAGATCGGGAGATCGACACTTGCCACCGCGCATCGGCTGCGCCCGAGTGCCGCCACGCAGTGGGCTTCGCACGTTCCGGGAACGAGACCGCGTGCGGTTGTTGCGCTATTCTGTCGCGGTGTTGAGGGCTCGGAGATCACGCTTGCGCATCCGGCTCGGCTTGTGCTTCGCATTCGGCGCGGCCGTCAATGCTTGCGGCACTGAAGACGGATCGCCGGGCAGCGGGGGCGGCGCGGGCTCTGGATCCGGCGGCACAGCCGTGGCGGATTCCGGCGTCGGTGGCACCACAAGCAGTGGCGGCGCCTCAGCGGCGTCGGGTGCAGCCGGCGGCTCCGGTGACGCTGGCGCGTCCGACTCCGGTGCGCCAGACAGCGCGAGCGCCTGCAGCACGCGCATCAGCTACGGTTCGTCGTGGATCAAGGGTTCGAACCACCCGAACGCATACGACGACGTCGCAGACAAGGTGACCTGGGACGGCTCGTGCGTCGCGGACAGCGCCGGCAACGCAATCGCCAAGTTGTCCAACGGCTGGGCTCCGGTTTTCAAGGGACGAAACTGCATCATCGCGCTGGACTATGCGGGAGCTTGCCCGGGCGTACCGGCCGCATGCGAGACACGCATCACGTATGGACCTGCGTGGCAACAGGCGCCCAATCATCCCAACACCTTCGACAACGTGCAGGGCGTAGTGACGTGGAACGGACACTGCGCAGGCAGTGGCGGCAGCTCCATCGCGACGCTGTCGAACGGTTGGGCGCCCCATTTCACTGGAAGCGGCGCGTGCGATCTCGCATTTAGGCATTCGCAGTGTGGCGGCTTGTACGCAAACCCGGTGGTGGATAGTGACTGTCCGGATCCCGGCGTCACCCAGGACGGCGACACCTACTACATGGCGTGTACGCCCGGACCCGCGTATCCGATCCGCACTTCAAAAGACCTGGTCAACTGGAACAAAGTCGGAACGATCTTTACGAACGCCAACAAGCCAAGCTGGGCGAGCGGAACCTACTGGGCTCCCGAGATCCATAAGGTCGGCACCCAGTACGTCGCTTACTTCAGCGCCAAGAGCAGTAGCTCTGGCACGTTCGCCATTGGAGCTGCCAGCGCTTCAAGCCCCACGGGGCCCTTCAAGGATATCGGCAAGCCGCTAGTCACAGAACCAAGCCCAGGAGCCATCGACGCACACTACTTTCGCGCGTCAAACGGCAAGCACTACATCTTGTGGAAAGTTGATGGCAACGCAGTCGGCAAAAACACACCGATCAAGATCCAAGAACTGGCGGCGAATGGGCTGTCGCGCATCGGTAGTGAAACGACCATCTTGACCAACACGCTGGCCTGGGAAGGCCCCCTCGTCGAAGGGCCGTGGATGGTCGAACGCAGTGGCACGTTTTATCTCTTCTATAGCGGCAACGGTTACGCCAGCGCCAAGTACGGCGTGGGCGTTGCGAAGTCGAATTCGCCCTTGGGCCCCTTCACGAAGAAGGGCGCGCCCATTCTCTCTAGCTCCGCGCAATGGTCAGGCCCGGGACACGGCGCGATCCTCAAAGGACCGTCTGGGGACTGGGTGCACGTGTACCACGCTTGGGTGGCCGGCAAGGTGCAACAACCTCCCGGACGCGTCGTGCTCGTCGACCGTGTGCAGTGGGTCGCTGGTTGGCCGGAAATGCGCGGCGCACCTGCAAGTCGCTCCCAGCCGTTGCCATAGTCTAAGGCGCCACAGGCCCGCCACCGAAGTCGTCCAAACGCCCGCTGCCCGACCCCTTGAACCAACCAAACCCAATCAGGCCGCCCTGGGCACCATAGGGCCACGCCCCAACGTTGGTGGACAGCTTGAGCGCGCCGTTGATGTACGCTTCCACATTGCCTTGCGCATCGACGCGACCGCCCAGCACGTCGCCGTTGCTTAGCGGGTGAGGCATTGTTTTGAGGTTCTTCCAGCTTCCGGGTGATGCGCAGCTCCAAATCGCAAGGGAAGCTGACGGGAAATCATAGACGACTTCCAGCGCGTTGCAGCCGAGGGCGTCTTGGCCTTTGAACAGCAGGAATACTTCCTCCGCGGTCGGGTCGATTGTCGTGACTTTGACGTAGGCCTCCTGATGGGGACACATGGTTTGATTCCAATACGCCAGCCCGCCATTGGTGTTCACCGCAGCGGTTTGTGACTTCACCGACATGGATTGACCTTGTAGGTAGGAGGCTCCCAAACTGCCGTCAGCGCGATTGAAGTTGTCCAAGATCGGCGTTGCGGGAAAAGCTCCAGTCAAGGCAGCGCAACCCGCACCGCCCGTGCCCGAGCTTCCGCCACCACTGCCGCCCGCACCGCCACTACCGCTTACGCCACCACTGCCACCCGCGCCGCCGCTACCGCCTGCGGAACCACCGGCTCCACCCGTGCTCCCGCCACTGCCG
>CALMUT010000154.1 GCA_937872925.1 uncultured Myxococcales bacterium
GGCGGGAACCGCGTTTTCGAGGGCGGCGCTCAGAGGCTGCAGGCCGCTTTTGGCCGCCAGCAACGGCACGAAGACGTCGACGTTCTCAAGGGCCGTGATCAACTTCCGCCGTTCCGCGCCGCGCAGCACACCTTCCAGAAATGCCTGGAGCCGGCGCAGGGGCGCGGCCGCCGCGCCGGCGTCCGAGGGCCGCGCCGAGAGCAAGGCATGGAGCAGGGTCAGCGAAAGCTTGCGCCGCAAGGTCAGGACGCTGCGGTCCCCCGGGGGCGGCAGGACGAGAAAGCCGATGGGTAACTGCATGGAGTTTCGCGCAGTTTGCCACGAACCGGACGCTGCTGGCGGGGCCGAGTGTAGGTGCGTGTCCCACCTGTCGGAAGCGGAAGGTGGACCGGATAGCTAGGAAAGCTACTATTCCTCCGATTCCGCTGATCGCGCTGCTCCAGGCCATGACCACCGCCGCCTCCCTCACCTCCCACGAAGTCGCACGGCTGATCCAGGTCAGCCCCTCGACGGTACTTGCGTGGATCGACAAGGGACTGTTGCCTGCGTATCGAACCGTGGGCGGCCACCGCCGCGTCGAGTCCGAGCACCTGGTGTCGTTTCTGCGAGCGCACGAAATGCCGGTGCCGCGGTCCTTGACCCGCGTGCGGCGCTTGTTGGTCATTGACGACGAAGAGCGGTTTCTATCCACCGCCAAACGTCTGCTCGAGCGCGAACTCGAGAACGTCGAAGTGGCTACGGCCTTAGGCCCCATTGAGGGATTGTTGCGCGTAGGGAGCGTCTGCCCGGATGCAGTGCTGCTAGACGCGATGATGCCCGGCATTGACGGAGTCGAAGTCTGCCGTCGTCTACGCAATGCTCCGGAGACAGCCCACGTCTTGGTTGTGGCGCTGACCGGGAATCCGTCACCCGAACTCGCAGAGGAGTTCTTGGCGGCCGGCGCGATCGCTTGCTTGCGCAAACCGATCAATCTTGCGCGAGTACGAGAAGTTTTGGATCTCAACCGGGGGGAAGAGGCGACACTATGAGCAATTCCTCGATTAATATTGAACTCATCCGTCAGCGACCTGTTCCAAGTCGACGCATGCGGGCGCGTCGGCTGCGCGTTGACGACCTGAACCTGGGCGCCACCACCGCGCGCGTGACCCACGCTACCCTGGGAGAAGTCGAGGGCAAGGTGTTTGACCTCTCGCTGACCGGCTTGGCGATCGCTGTACCGAGTGCGGCGGGGAGTCAGGGCCTGGTGTTGGTGGGAGATCGCCTCACGGAACTCGTCGTGCGCTGCGCCAACGGTGTGCTTTACGAAGGCACCGCCAGCGTACGACGCGTCGCCGACAATGGCGCGGATTTGGTGCTCGGGGCGGAGCTGGACTCTCGGGGCATTGACCTCGGACTGGTGTACCGCCTCGGCACGCGCCACGGCTTTTCCGAACGCTTTCAAGCCGTAGTGCGCTCGACGGAAGTGACGCGCATTTTCGCGGAATTCAAGGCGTGGGTTGCCGACTTGCACGCCTATTTGCTCAGGACCCAGGAGTTCCTGAACAACGAAGAGCGCGGCCTGGACGGGCTCGATCGGCTGACTCGCGAACAGACGCTGCAGGAATTCCTGGCAGAAGCGACACCGTTGCTTGTGGAACGCATGAACCTCGCTTCCCGTGAGTTAGCGGACTTCGCGTCACGGCTATCGGATGACCAGCATCCGCACTATCGGGCTTACTTTCGCGCGCATCTGTTGCCGCTGTTGCGCGAGTCGCCGCTATTGCGGCGAGCCTTCGACAAGCCCCTGGGGTACGCCGGCGACTATGAAATGATGAATATGCTCTATAGGGAGCACGCTGAAGGCGACACGCTGTTTGCGCGCGTGCTCAACGTTTACGGCGCGCAAGAGCCCGCGGCGCAGGCGAATATCAATCGCCTGGAATATCTCGGCGAGAAGATCGCCGAGATGACCAGAGAGCGGGAAGGGCGTATTCGCATTGCCAGCATTGGCTGCGGTCCGGGGCGCGAGATCACGCAGTTGCTGGAACGGAATCCAGAGCTCGGACATCGTCTGGACGTTGCGCTCATCGACCAAGAGCAACGGGCGATCGGTTTCTGTGAGCGCACCCTCGGACCCCTGGCAGCCCAAACCGGAGCCAAGGTACAGTTCATCGAAGAGTCCGTGCGCAGACTGTTGACTGCGCGCAAGCTATCCGCGACCCTGGGCCAACGAGAATTGATCTACAGCGCGGGCCTCTTCGACTACTTGAATGCGCGCAGCGTGTCGGCACTCATGGCGGCGCTCTATGAAGCACTCGTCCCGGGTGGCAGCCTTTATGTCGGCAACGTGGCAGCTCACAACCCCACGCGGTTCTTCATGGAATACTGCCTCGACTGGTTCTTGATCCACCGATCTCCTGAGGACTTGCTTGGCTTTGCCGAAGCGCTCGTCCCGCAACCAAGCGTCGCGGACGTAGAGGCGGAGCCTCTCGGAGTGAATTTGTTTTTGCGTGTAGTCAAATGACAGACGCCCGAGAATCGGGCACGCGCTTCGAAAGCCACCTCGCCCAAGTCAATGTGAGCGGGGCACGCTTGGGCTACTTGCTGTCGGCGATCCTGATGCCGGCGGGTTTCACCCTCGATCTGGCCATGGCCCCAGAACATGCCGGGCAGTTCTTTGTGATCCGTTGCATCGCCGGTGCCGTGGCACTGGCCCTGTTAGCGGTTTCCTATACGCCCTGGGCGGTGCGGCATCCCGTCGTGCTTGGAGCTGGACCGCCGCTGGTATGTGCGTCCTGCATTGAGGCGATGATCCTGCGATTGGATGGCGTGGTCTCCCCCTATTACGCGGGTCTCAATCTCTGCATCCTGGCCGTGGGCGTGCTGTACACGTGGCGTTGGCGCCATGCGCTGGCGGTCAGCGGCATGATCGTCGCCTTGTGGCTGGTGCCTGCCATCCCCTCCGCCTTAGACGGAAGCTTGCAAGTGCGCCCGTTCTTCAACAACGTGTATTTTCTGACGCTAACGACGGTCATTTCCGTAGCGTCCACGGTGATCCGTTATCGGTCGGTAGAACGCGAGTTCGTGGCGCGAGACGAGCTGGAAGCAACCAGCGCGGAGCTTGCGGGCACATTGGAGCGCTTACGCGAGGTGGACCGCCTCAAGAGCGAGTTCTTTGCAAACATCTCCCACGAACTGCGCACTCCGCTGACTCTGATCCTCAGCCCCGTGGAAGACTTGCTGGCTTCGGCGCGACCGGAGCGGGAGCGCGCCACGCTCAGTATCGTGCGCCGCAACGCCCAGCGCCTGCTGCGCCTGATCGACGACCTGCTCGACTTGGCCCGACTCGAAGCGGGTGGCCTCCGTCTGCGCGTCGCGGAGCTCGACTTGGCGGATTTGGCTCAACGCGTGGTCGAGGTGGCGCGTCCGACCGCGGAGCGTCGCAAGCTGTCGCTGCGGCTCGAACCTGTCGAGTCCACGCCGGACGTGCATGCGGACCCGCACCGCATGGAAATGGTGCTGACGAATCTAGTCAGCAATGCGTTGAAGTTCACCCCCGCCGGCGGCCAGGTTCGAGTCGGCGTCCAAAATCTCGACGGCAAGGCGACGGTTACGGTGACGGATAGCGGCCCCGGTATCGCCGAAGAGCATCAGGAGCGCGTCTTCGAACGCTTCTACCAGGTAGAGGGCTCCGAACGACGACGCCACGGGGGCGCTGGCATCGGCCTGGCCATGGCCCGCGAGTTGGCTCGCCTACACGGCGGCGATCTCCAGGTGGCGAGCACGCTCGGGCAGGGGGCAGCGTTCACACTCACCCTGCGCACGGGTCTGGATCACTTCAACGAGGAAGTGCTGGAGCGTCGCCGCGTTGCCGCGGAGCGTCACCCGCGCCGCCGCGTGTCGGATCGCGCGATCCCCGTGGCCGAGGCTGACGCCGAGGCTGGCGTTGAGCCGGATGCTCAGATCGGGCGTGAGGAGCCGCCCATCCGTCTGGACCGCGGCCGGCGTGCGCGGATCTTGGTCGCTGAAGACGAAGCGGATTTACGTGCCTTCATCGCCGCAGCGCTGGAGAGCGAGTTCGAAGTGATCCCGGCGACGGACGGTGCGGACGCGCTAGAGAAGGTGAAGGCCCAGCGTCCTGACTTGGTGCTAACGGATGTGATGATGCCCAACGTCAGCGGCACGGATCTGTGCCGTTCGATCAAGTCGGAGCCCGGCTTGCGGAACGTGCCGGTGGTCATGCTGACGGCGCGCTCTGGATCGGACTCGACTCTGGAGGCGTACGCAGCCGGAGCAGACGATTTCGTCACCAAACCCTTCCACACCCGGGTCCTTGTTGCGCGCATTCGCGCCCAACTCAAGCTGCGGTCCCTGGGGCTGCAGCTGGCGAACCAAGCGCGGCTGTCCACTGCCGGAACCATGGCGGCTGGTATCGCCCACGAGGTCAAGAATCCCGTCAACGCGGTGCTGAACGCGGCGAAGCTGCTGTCTCGCCCCGATGGCAAGAAGGTCTCACGCGAACGCCTGTTGGGCGTGATTCAAGATGGCGCGTCTCGCATTCTGGGAATCATTTCGGCGCTCGAGGAAAACGTGCGCCCAGCGGAACACGACGGCGTCACAACCTGCGCCGTCGACGCTGGACTGGACTCATCTTTGCAGTTGCTGGCCTACAAATTCGAGGGGATCGAAGTGCACAAATCCTATAATGCGCAACGGTTGGTGGTGGCCAGTGCGCGCCAGCTCAACCAGGTGTTCCTGAACCTACTGGACAACGCGGGGAAGGCGGGCCCGCGCAACGTGTGGCTCGCGACCGAAGACGTGCCGGGAGGGGGCGTGCGGATCAGTGTAGAAGACGACGGCGGGGGTGTAGCGCCGGAAGCGGCGCCGCTATTGTTCGAGCCCTTCTTCACGACTCGAGCTGCGGCAGACGGCACAGGTCTAGGACTCTTCCTATGTCAGCGCATCGTGGACGATGCCGGCGGGAGCTTGTGCTACGAGGCGCGGGAAGGCGGCGGCGCACGATTCCTGATCGAGTTGCCAGCGATGGAGGCGGCGGCGTGAGCGGTTTGGTTCTACTCGTCGACGACGATGACGCCAACTTGGTGGTCTGCGAAGCCGCGCTGGACGAGATCGACTGCGTCACGGCCTGCGACGCACGGAGTGCCCTGGAAATCTTGCGCGCCCGCGAAGTTGCGGTGTTGCTCACGGACCAGCGCATGCCGGGCATGACCGGCGTTGAGTTGTGCGAGGCGGCAAGTCGCGAGTCTCCGGAGACCATTCGCATCCTGATCACGGCCTATTCGGATCTGAAGGCTGCCATCGACGCCATCAATCTCGGCCAGGTTCGGCGCTATTTGCGCAAGCCCTGGGAACCCGAGGAGATCTACGCCGAAGTTCGAGACGCGCTAGATGTGTACAATCTGACGGCGCGTCTGCGCGAGGCCGAACAGCGCCTGCGCCGCACGGAGCAGATCTACACAATGGGCGTGGCGGCGGCGGAGTTGGCCCATGAGGTGAACAATCCGTTGACGCTGATCGTCAACAATCACGACTTCATCAAGTCGGCCCTTCGGGAAGTGCGCTCGCTTCTGGAGTCGGACAATGCCGACCTGCTGAAGCTGCGCACGCTCTTGGCGCAAGTAGACGAAGCCATGCCCGACATGGACGATGGGTACAAGCGGATCATGGAGGTCGTGCAGGCCGTGCGCATGCCCGTGATGATCAGTGCAAACGACCAAGAAGTTGACTTGGGTGAAGTCGTGCGTCTGTCTTTGCGTTTGATCAATACGCATCTTCAAAGTCGTGCGTCGCTGGTGGTGAACGCCAATGGCGGACCCTTCGTTCGTGGCTCGAACACCAAGCTGGGGCAAGTGATGATCAACCTGCTGCGCAACGCGATTCAAGCCTTCGGAGATCGACCGCGTCACTTAAACACGGTCTACGTTGAAGTTTGCATCGAGGATGACATGGCGTGTGTCCGCGTCGGAGACAACGGCCCCGGCTTGGATGAGCATGTGAGCGCACGTATATTCGAGCCCTTCTTTTCGACCAAAGGCGAAACCGGCACCGGGCTCGGGCTGGCCATCTGCCGCACGTTGGTTGAGGAACACAATGGAACCTTGTCCGCAGGAGCTCGCCCCGGCGGCGGGGCGCTATTTACCCTGCGACTGCCGCGTTGGGCGCCGGACTGACTCTCTGGCGCCGACCAAGGCGCGGCCCAAACCTCAGCGAGCAAAAAGCCGCGCGCCCTGCGCTGCTATCTGGGCTCGGGGCGCCGGCGTGATACGCTGAAGGCCTCATGGCGGCGCCGCAACATCGCGACTTGGAATACATGCTCTGGCGTGAGCGCGTCGCCAATCGACCCAAGCATTGGGTGCGCGCAGTGACCGCATGCAACAGCCGCTGCGTGTTCTGTTTGGATTCCGACACGCCGCGCAATGTGTATTTGGAGGAGTCGGAGATCCGCGGGGAAATCGACCGCGGAATCGACCAGCTTGGCGCCGACAAACTGATTCTTTCTGGCGGAGAGGCCACGTTGCATCCGGGGTTTGCAGACCTCGTCGCCTACGCAAAAGCTCGGGGTTACGACCGAGTGCAGACGGTCACCAACGGCTACCGCCTGTCGGAGAAAGACTTCTTCGAGAAGTGCATGCAAGCGGGTCTTGGCGAGATCACCTTCAGCATTCACGGCCATACCGAGGCACTCCACGATCGGCTGACGGGCACGCCGGGAGCATTCAAGCGCATCACAAAAGGCATCGTGCGGGCGCTACGTGACGGTCGTCCCATCGTCAACGTCGACATTGTCATCAACAAGCAGAACGTGGCCGTCCTCGACAAGATCGTTGAACTTTGCATTTCCCTTGGGATCACTGAATTCGACTTGCTGCATGTGATCCCGCAGGCGGCCGCCTTCGATAATCGCGACGAACTGTTTTACGATGTGCGCGAGCATTTGCCGGTACTGCAGAAGGTCTTTCGACTCGGCAGGCATCCGCGCTTCGTCGTATGGACCAACCGATTCCCGGTGTCGTTCCTGGAAGGTCTTGAGGACCTGATTCAGGACCCACACAAAATGCTGGACGAAGTGAACGGACGTCGCTTCCAGTTGCGACGCTATCTAGACGAGGGCGCGGCCCTGGATTGTCGGCACGCAGAACGCTGTCCGCACTGCTTCATCGAGCCCTTTTGCACCACGACGGACCGGCTGATCGAAGCCCAGCACCGGGAAGACTTCGAGGTGTATTGGGTTGGGGCAACCCCCCACCAAAGAGCGCTGCCCTTCGGCTGTTCCAGCCTGGGTCTTCAGGTGCCGGATATGGCCGCGCTTGCCGAAGAACAGCTGCCCCTGGGCGTCGGCATCTACGCGCGCGTCGCCCAACCCGGGCCGATAGCCGCAGTAACGCGCCGTCCTTTGTGCCTGGTTGCGGACTCCGTGGCGCACCTGGAGCAATGGTTGCCAGCGCTGGCACCCGGCGTGGAGCTGGACATAGAGCTGAACGGCGAGACCGCGCCCTGGTTGCTCGCACACCGGCAGCTTGTAGAGGAAAAGCTCAATCAACTAACGCTCGTGCAGCCCAGTCACGAACAGCTCGAAGGGGCGATGCAGCACGACATTCCCGAACCGCGGCTGTACTTTGAGCAACTTGCGTTGCCCATTCGAGTCAGCGGACTGCCGACATGTCTAACGCCGGGGGCAGTGTGGCAGCCCGAGCGCAAACTACTCGATGCGTCTCTATTCGATGCGGAGACCGGCAGACTCGACATCACGGCGCTGGCGCGATTTCACATCACTCACAAGTATCGGGGCAAGAGCGCGCGCTGTTCGGATTGTCTGCTCGACAGTCGCTGCGAAGGTGCGCCCATCAACTGGATCCGGCATCAAGGGCTCGGGCCCCTCAGCCCGATCACCGACGATGACAAGCGGGTGCGCCACATGCTTGAGCTCTTCCCTGAGCCCCCTCCGCGCCTTTCGACGGGGGTTGCAAGTCAGCCGGTCGCCAGCAGCTTGCCAGGCTTTCCCGGGCCAGAAAAGGCCCCGCCGGATCCACTGATGGTGGCCGCGCGCGCTCGGGACAACAAGCGACGCGTCCGGCGCGGGCTGCCCATCATCACGGACTGAGTATCAGCTCCAGACCAGCAGCGAAGTGTGATCCGCGGAGAGGCTTGCGAAGCCGCCCAGCGTGCGGCGCGGGGTCTTGCCGTCGCAACGTTCGACACTGTGCACATGACGTCCGCCATCGAAAACAACCAAATCTCCGACGCCGATCTGATAACGCGCCGCAGTTAGGTCTTGCACCGCCCGCTCCGGGTCTGCGGCCGCGACTTGACCCTGCTTCAGCGTGTAGACGAGGAGCGCGCCGCCACTCTCTGGAATGGACAGTGGCAAGTACCAAGACCATTGTCCGCGCCTGTCCCGCATGGTGTCGAGTTCCCGGTGACATGCGAGATCGTTGTAAGTGTCATTGTGGGCCGCCGCTTCAGCGCCGGGCTGAAACACGCGGAGCGTGGCGGACGCGTAGCGCCGACCGTCTTTCGAAGTGGGACACACCAGCGGTCGTTCGTCAGCCAGGGTGCGAAGAGCGCACTCTACACGCTCCCATTGCTGTGGCGGAAGTGCTCCCTCGGCGCGAAAGCTCGCGGCCGCTGCAAGGTAAGCGCTCAGATCGGGGCCGTGCGGTTCGGACATCGTCGGCGCGAGCAAGATGCCCAGCGTGTGGGCGCCGGCACACAGCTCGCGGCGTGGCGCCTTGGCTGCCATCCCTTCGACAATGCCAAGCGCCACAGCACACGCGGCGGGGTGCACGACGCCGCGCACCACACAACCCACGCGTTTTTCAAGCAACACGGCGTCCATGAGGTCGCGCTGCGATGCGAGGTCGTCGTAGTGCAATTCGTCGAGCATCGTGAAAACGAGCCAATAGCACGCTATGCTCCCCGGAGCGTATGATCGCCGACGCTGATCGCATCCCTGAGCTCCCGTCTACTAAGCACCGGGACTACATCCTGACACCCTACGAACCGGTGTGTTCGCCCAAGGGGCGGCTGCACGCGGCCAGCTTGCTCAAACACCTGTTGCGGGCAGAGAACCTGGATGCCTGGCCGATCATAGAGGCGCTGCGCGGACACCTGGGCGCCGACGAAACGGTGTGGGGGGCGAAGTGGGGGCCCGCAGGCTTCGCCGTGGAGTTCTATTTCTACAACTTCACGGAAAACGCAAAGGGCAATCTGGCGAGCGCTAGCGCACTGGCCGCGGCCCTTGAGCCCCAGCTCCGCTTTGAGCACAGTGTGGACGAGCGGCTGTCGTACTTCATGTGCAGCTTTGAGCTTTCGCCGCAGCTTCTCTCCGAGGGGCGGGGCTCAGACTTTCGCCTGTATATGCGCTCCGGCGACCGACATCGCCGGGAGTGTGGCTTCTCCTACCGTGCGGTCGGCGGGGATCGCTATGTTCTTGAGAACCACTACTGGTTTTATCGCGCCGCGGACGACCGAGAACTCGAGGACGCCGTGTTGCGCGTGCAGCACTCTCCGCGAAGCGGCCAGCGCGGTTGCTGGCCCGCCTTGCTCTCCAAAGGGCTGCGCGACTGTTTCACCATTTGCTATGCCGTGAAGCCCCATTGGGACGGCCTGTACTATTCACGCATCACGACCTCGCAGCTTGTGCCCTTCTTGACGGCACATGGCCGCGAGAATGTGGCGGCGGTTTTGGACCACCACGCGGACGAATTCGCGCATCTGCGCTGGGACTTGGGCTTTGACTTCGCTGTGCCGCCCGGCGCAACGCAAATGCGCATTGAAAAGCTGGCCGTGCACGGGGTGGTCTGATGGCGCAGGCGCGACATCTGCCGATCTTGCTCGATGATCCTAATATCGAGACCGTGACGCTGGCGCTCAACTACGTCTGCAATAGCCGCTGCAGTTTCTGCTTCATTGAGCCGG
Source organism: uncultured Myxococcales bacterium (assembly GCA_937872925.1). Lineage (GTDB taxonomy): Bacteria > Myxococcota_A > Polyangia > Polyangiales > Polyangiaceae > JACKEA01. Next base: position 9,919 of record CALMUT010000154.1, read on the forward strand.
AGCTGGACATGAAGCTGCCGGACACGAGCGAGGAGCGCATCGCCGCGGTATATGCCGAGAACAAGCGGCGCAAGCGCTACCGAAGACTCATTCTGGCCGGTGCGGAAGCCACGCTGCGAGCTGATCTGCCTGAAGTCGCAGCGCGTGCCCTTTCCGAAGGCGGCTTCGAAGTGGTGCGACTCCAGACCAATGCGCGTCGTTTGAAGGATGCGTCTTATGCGTCGGAATTGGTGCGTGCCGGAATCAGCGAGTTCTTCGTATCGGTCCACGCGGGCAGTGCAGAACTCGATCGCATTTTGACACGCAACCCGCGTAGCTTCGAAGAAATGCAAGTGGGGCTCGAGAACTTGCGTGCGCATCCCGTGCGACTCATCTCCAATACTTGCGTCTCAAGCAGCAATGTAGACGGTCTGGATGAACTGGCGACGTTTCTGTTGCAGCAGCAGGTGCCCGAGAGTCACTTTTGGGCGTTCATCGAGTTCGGTGACATCGGTCAAGAGCGGGAGCATGTCCCATTTGCGCGCTCGGTGCCCAAGACCCTGGCCGCGGTGCGGCGGTTGTTGGGGGAGCAGCGCCGGGTCGTGCTCTCTTGGTTCCCTCGCTGCATGCTCGCTGACTGCGCCGACTTGTTGGTCGATCACCGTGACGATACCTTGATCCATGAGTCCTTCGCGAGGCGAAGCCGCGACCATGGCGCGTTCAGTTGTCACTACCAAACGTCGTGCAGAAGTTTCGCGAGCAATTGCATGGGGCTGCACGAGCGCCATGTCGAGTTGATCGGCGACGAGCGTGTACATCTCACGCCGCTGTCCGGGGCGATGGAGTAGTCTGCTCTCATGACCGCGGGTGCGCGTTGGCTGGATCCCAAGGTGCTACGAAGCGAGCAGCTTCGAGTCTTTGGAGGCTCGTGGCTGATGGCGTGCGCAGCGGCGCGCGTGGCGGCCCCCGGAGCCTTTGCGGTTTTCGACCTGGGCGACAGCAGCACGATCCTTTGGCGAGATGCCGACGGCTTCTTGCGTGCGTTTGCCAATGCGTGTCCGCATCGGGGCACACGTTTGCTCGATGGCTGTGGTCAGACCCCCAATATCGTTTGCCCGTACCATGCCTTTTCCTATGCGGCGGACGGGCGATTGCTGGCGGCGCCGCACCTCGATGCTGCGCCGGCGCTGAAGCTGGTCCCCCAGCCCGTGGAGGAGCGCTACGGTTTGGTGTGGCTCGATTTCGGGTGCGCGCAGACCCTGGCAGAGTACCTGGAACCGCTGGACGCCGAGCTCCAGTCACGGGACCTTGCCGGGCTCAGACTCGATTCTGAAGTGAGCGTGGAGCTGCACTGTAATTGGAAGATCAGTGCTGACGTGCATGGCGAGGCGTTGCATGTGCCGAGCTTGCATCCGGAGATCGCAGCCGCGGTGGACCATCGTGGCGCGAAGATCACGAGACTGGCTCCCCACGCGCGGCTCGACGTCGAAGCGCGCATCGATGACTTGGGAACCAACGTACTTCTGTACATTTTCCCGAACTTGCATCTCAATTTGCATGCGGACTACGCGTTGATTTTCCGTCATCGTCCCCACGCTACGGACCCGACGCGCTGCAGCTTTGACCAAATTGCGCTTTCCAGCGCGGCCGGTGCAAGCGCTCAGCCGCCGCAGCCGCCGCGCAGCGTCGCGCTGGATGACGCCGCGATTGGTCCGGTGACTTCCGCAGACCTGCGCATCGCCGAGCGAGTGCAGCGCGGCCTTTCCACCGGACAGGTCGAGCCGCAGCTGACCCAACCCGAACGGCTGCTGTCTTGGATGCTCGAGGAAATTGAGGGTCGTCTCCGCGACGCTTAGGCGACGGCCTAGCTTCCCAATGCGACTAAGGCGTCCGTGGTTCGAGTGCCGTCCGCAAACGCGTCGACTTCATGGGCCACGGCGCGAAGGGTATGGCCAGCACTTTCGGCGAGGGCAGAGAGCTCCGCTACCAAGTGGTGGTCGTAGGCGTCGTCACTGCCCTCACGGGCAAACGCCGTCAGTTCCGACGCGAGGGTGGAGGGAAGAAAGATCGTATTGTAGGTGACCTTGGCGCCATCGCCTTCGAGCTGCGTCAGCAGTCGATGGCTCACGCTGGGTCGCTTGGGTAGGAAGCCGTCCTTTTCTGCAGCGTCGTCGACGCGCAGGTACCGACGGGCGCGGCACAGTCCGTCTGCCGAAACGTCTACCCCGAAGGCGTCCGCACCAACGGCGGAAAGCCCGAGGGATTTTTCGAGTGCCGGAAGACCGTCCGTGAAATAGAGCTTGAGCTTCAGCGACCCGCCCGTACACAACACGCCGCCGTGGGCTTTCACGTCTGGAAGCGATAGCAGCTCCGTCACGTGTTCGTCCGTGCCCAAGAATGCGCGGGCAAAGGACTTGGCGCAGGTGTCGAAGTCGATGGCCTTCTTGTGTTGGAAGACGTTGAGACCGTAGCTGGCTCCGTCGCGCTTTGCGGGCAACAAGAAGTCGTGCGTCAGCGGGCCTGCGTCTGTGACCGCTCCGGCGCTGTCGGCAAGCTCGATCCAGGGGTGCAGAGCATGCGCGTGAAAGGGCGCGCGCGCCCGCAGGGCCATGCGCTCCAGCGCCGAGCGAAGCAAAGAACCGAAAGATGACATGAGGGCGCCACCATACTGCGGAGCGAGCGAAAGCGTTGCCAGCTTGTTAAAATATTGCTCGATTTTTCCACGCCGCCGCAGGGCTGGGGCGCGGCCCGGGCCGTGCCCTGCGGCGTTGCCCCAGCGGGGCTCCCTGGGAGGTAAACCCGCGACCATAGCGGGTTTTTCGGCGCGGGCAGGCCCAGGGTCCTGGGGCTGACGGGCCGGCTCTGATGCGGCCCGGTGGCCCAGCAGGCCCGCGTGCGGGGCGGGGCGGTCAGCGGACCGACACGTGCACCACGACGCTTTCCAATCCGTCTTCTGCGTTCAAGTTGACGCCGATGAGGTCGGGATAAAAGAAGTGCCCGGTCGCGTCGGGGCCGGTCCCGCGTAGCTGCGCGTACGCGGTCGAGACCGCTTCGTTCTTCTCCGGCGCCTGCGCGATCAGCGTGTCTGCAAAAGCGAATGCCTGCTCAGCGTGCGCCGCGCCATGGGCTTCGGTCATGAACAGCAGCTTTTTGCCCAGGAGTCTGCCTCCGGCGCCGATGCGCCCAGCCAGCATGAAACGGCGACTGCTCGTCTCTGGGTGCCACGGCAAGCCCCGTGCGATCCGTTGCAGCGAGCCGGGGAGAGCTGCCTCTGAAGCACTTGAGTGCGTGTCGCGATGCTGGAGGGTGACGTCGTAACACTTCACCGCGACCGCCCGCCCGCCGCAATAGTCGACGCACACGGCGTTTGGCTGGAAACCAGGGGCAAGCGCCGGGGCTGGCTGCCCCAATAGGGCGCAGGTTGCGCTTCGGATCGCCGCGCCTCGCGGACTGTTTGCCAGTTCTTCAAAATAGAGCGAGACGCGCTCTGGCTTTGCCTCGCCTCCGCGATACTTCAGGCCGAGGGTGGTCTGCACTTCCCCCGGGGGCGCGACCGCGAAAAACGCGGCCGCTTGGTCCGGATCCAGATCGAGTTGGGACAGGTTCTGTTCAAGGTGTTCGCGAAACCTTGCGGCTTCACCCTTGTCGTTGACGGAAAAGCGCGCGCGGCGTCCGACTCCAAACAAGAACGACACATCCGCTTTGAAACGATGGGAATGGGCGGCGAGGCAGGTGGGATCGACAAACGCTTCCCAGCCGCCCGCCCGCCCGTGGCAACCCTCGAATGCGGCAAACAACTGCGCCCACGCCGCCCGAGGCGCTATCGGATGCGAAAGCAGGCTCGCTGCCAGCTCCGGAAGCCGATGCAGCGTCGCGACCAGGCTGCCGCTATACGCCATGTGGCGCTGGAGCTCGTGTCGAAGTTCCGGCGCAGCGATACCGCTGAGCTCCACCGCGCGCGCGAGACGCTCATGCCCTGGGGAACTCGCGGAAGCTTCGTCAAGCAAGCTCAGTAGCAACCACGCTTCCACACAATGTGGGTGGAGCTGCGTGACCCTATGCAGATGGCGCCGGGCACCGCCCGCATCTGCGTGTTTTAGGCGCTTGAGGGCTGATCGCAACTGATCCCGTCCCTCTTTGGAGAGCACGGACTTCGGAGACGCCATGGGAAAAGGGAGTCTCACCTTTGCACGTGCGGCACGCCAGGATATCCTTTTGAGGTCGCAAGATTTGCGGCAAGGAGGACTGGTGAGGCGACGCGATTTCTTCCAGGGGGTCTTACTGAGTGGCGCAGCGATCACCGCGGCACGTCAGGTGGGTGCCCGGCCGCTGGCAGACTCTTGGGCGTTTCGTGATGCGGCGGAAGTCCTGCCCTTGCTTGCCCCGCTGGGCATCGGCGACGAAGTCGGGCTTGGCTTCCGTCTGCAGGACGTGACCGGCGTTCAAGCGGGGGCCGCGGTCGTCACGCTGCGCAGGGGGTCGCAGTTCTTCCGCGTGCATGTTTGCCTGCGTGAGGGCGGGCCGCGGGGATTGGCACATACCGAGGCCCTTGATTTCTTGCTGATGAACGACGGCGACGGCGACCAGCAAACCGAAGAGCGATTGGCGCGGGTAGTGAACGTGCTTGCCTCGTTGGTGCGGAAGAACGAGCAGGCAGGGGCCCTGACCCCAAAGGGGTTGCTCTCCCATGCAACCCGCGCGGAGAGTTTCGCTTCCTGTGGCAAGCTGGTCTGAGTAAGTCTGGCGCATGACAGAGCAGGCCCAGCCCGAGGCGGAGACGGAGGACTTTGCCTTTGATCTCGGCGAGCGCGAGATCAGCTTCAGCATAGACGAAGACTTGTACGCCCTCGATGCGATCTACGGCGCTTCTTACCTATTCGTGGATCGCTGCTACCTCTTTTTGTCGCGGCTTGCGGAACGCAAGGTGCACGTCCGCCTTCGCACCAAAGAGCCGAGCTCCGAGGCCGAGTTGGAAGCACTAGCAGGGGAGTTCGCCAACGAGTTGCTCAACAGTCAATTGCGCTTCCGAATCGGACGCGCGACGGCCGGCATTCGGGCCCAATACATGGCGCGTGCATTTTTTGGCAGTGGGGGCTCATCGACGATCCAAGATCTGTTGGCCGAGCTGGATGCAGAAGAGCTCGCCGAGGACGCTCTTGAGGTTCCGGTTCCCTGGAAGGATAGCCCTGCGCAACAGAAGGGCGAATCTTGACCATGACGGAGCGTCTGGTCTTCGCTCGCTCGCTGTATGCCAAAGAAGCCGTCGAGCAGGCGGCTCAGGACTTCGCCGAGCTGGCCAAGATAGAGGTGATCGTTGGAGACCACGACGTTCAACTCGTCGTGACGGAGCCGGATCCGGAACTCGCGCCCGTGCTGATGGATGAACTCGCCAACCATGCGCTCTTTTTAACCGTGAGCGCCGCTCGGAGCTGAAGCATGTCCGCCCGCACGATTTCTCTGCGTCGTCTGCCCTTGGTGGAAGAAAAGCTCTCCCATTTTCGCTACGGAAAGGTTGCTGGCCGCCACCTCGTCACCAACGACATGGGCGCGTGGCACTTCCTGGACGAAGCGAGTTTCGAGGACCTGCTCGCTGGCCGCATCGACCAGGGGCATGCGGAGTTCAAGGCGCTGCAAGAAAAGGGATTTCTGCGCGAAGGCTTCGACTTGGACCGCGCAGCCGAGCAGATGCAGCGCAAGAAGCGCTTCGTCGGGCAAGGACCCCACCTGCACATCGTTATCACCACCCTGCGTTGCAATCAGTCCTGCAAGTACTGCCACGCTTCGCGGACGAACATGGATCGTGTCGACACAGACATGTCCTTGGAGACCGCCAAGCAGGTCGTGGACTTGGCGATGCAAAGCCCGTCGCCGTACATCAACTTCGAGTTCCAGGGTGGCGAGCCGACGGTGAATATGGCGGCTTTGCGCTTCATCGTGGAGTACAGCCGCGAAAAGAACAAATACGAAAACAAGCAGCTCGAACACTCCCTCGTCACGAACATGACGTACATGACCGAGGAGAACGCCGAGTGGCTGATCGAAAACGAGGTGCTTGTCTGCACCAGCCTCGACGGGCCCGAAGAGCTGCATAACTACAACCGCACTTGGCGTCAGGATCAGAACGCTTACGCAAACGTGCGCAAGTGGATCGACTACTTCAACCGCCGCTACATCGAAGTCGGGCGAGACCCACAGCTGTGGCACGTGGACGCCCTCATGACGACGTCCCGGAAGACCTTCGACCACTGGAAAGAGGTCGTCGATCTCTATCTAGAGCTCGGCATGCACACCATCTTTCTCCGACCTTTGAACCCCTATGGCTTCGCCGTCGATACTTGGAAGCGCATTGGATACACTTCAGAAGAGTATCTAGAGTTTTACAAGCGAGCCTTCGCGTACATCTTGGAGAAGAACCTGGCCGGCCAGGAAATCGTGGAAGGCACGGCAGCCACGTTCTTGACGAAGATCCTGACGGCTGACGATCCGAACTTCGTCGATATCCTCTCCCCCTGCGGCGCAGGAACGGGCCAGGTGGCGTACAACTACGACGGCAAGATCTTCACCTGCGACGAGGCGCGGATGACGAGCGCCATGGGCAATGACATGTTTCAAATCGGGCAGGTGCAGGACACGAGCTACGCCGAAATGCACGGCCACCCCACGGTTCGCGCCATGGCCGTGGCGTCACTGCAAGACTCGCTCCCAAGCTGCGATACTTGCTGGAACAAGCCTTTTTGCGGGGTTTGTCCCATGCACAACTACATGACCAGCGGCGATATCTTCGGCCAGCGGCCCAACTCGCCGAAATGCAAAGAACATTATACAATTGCATCGGTGCTCTTCGAGCATCTGGCAGACGACAGGGACGGCAAGTTTGAGAAGATCTTTCGTCGTTGGACACTGACCCGCCCCCGGGAGCTCTCGTCGGACTGCAAAACATGAATCTCCTGCTACAACTAGGATCCAGGTGAACGCATGAAAAAGAAAGACTGGGAAAAGAAGCTGCCCAAGCGGGAGAAGAAGCCCGCCGATTTCATGCAGTCCGACGAGAAGCGCCAAGCGAACGAACCCGGGGACACCGGGGATCTGATTGCCCGCGCGGACGGGAACAAAGACCTCGACGGCATCGAGCGCGGATTCAACGCGCACGCCTCACACGCTTCCCACGGTTCCCACGGCTCCCACGGCTCCCACGGCTCCCATGGGTCGCACGGGCAGTGGTAAGCAGCCTCGTCCTCACCGTTACCCGACGTTGCAACCTTCGCTGTAGCTACTGCCCGACCGCGAAGGACGGTTTTCCAACACTTACTCGCGCCCAGGCACTGCGCGCCCTCGATCTCTTCGTCGACCGCTACGGAGGCGGCGACATCAAGCTATTCGGTGGAGAACCCCTGCTCGAACCCGACACCGTGCGCGCGGTGATGGAGCGGGCCGAAGCCCTGCCCGGTGTGCGCAGGGTGTACCTGTCCACGAACGGACTGGGCCTGAGCCAGGAGTGCCTCTACACCATCGCCAAGAGCGCGAAGACCACCCACCCG
>CALMUT010000155.1 GCA_937872925.1 uncultured Myxococcales bacterium
ATCCGGCGCGACACGCGATCCGGCGCGACGCCCGGCGCGACACGCGATCCGGCGCCCAGCGCGATCCGGCGCGACGCCCGGCGCGACACGCGGTCCGGCGCGACACGCGATCCGGCGCGACACGCGATCCGGCGCGACACGCGCGTGGACTAGGTCGACAAGATACTCGCAAAAGTCGTCCAGCACGCGGCGGTTCACGACCCTTGGCTTCGGGCTAGATGGGCGCGGTAGGATGCGGCCATGCGTCGCATTCTTGTGATCCCAACGTATTTCCTATTGTCCTGCGGCGGCCCCCAGCCCGCCGCGACGAGCGGGGCAACCCCGTCCGAGCCCGGCGCGCCAGCCGCGTCCGAGCCCGGCGCGCCAGCCGCGTCCGAGCCCGGCGCGCCCGCGACAGCCGCGTCCAGCGCTGATGTCGTGCCGCCCGCGGACGGCGAAGGCGTGACGTCGCAGCCGCCCACGGAAGTCGCCACTCCTCCCGCGGGCGTCGCTGCGGACTGTTTCGGCAAGGCCCTCGATCTGTCAGCGCTGATCGCCCGCAACGCGTGCCGCGCGGAGGGGGAAGGCAAGTCGCCTCCAGCCGGCGCCCTCAGTTGGGCGACTGCACCCGAAAAAGTGACGCTCGCTTCCGCGGGTTCCACGACCGTCCGCGTGACGGGAACCAATGCCAGCAAGGACGTCGTGACCTTCGACTTTGCCCTCAACTGCGATCCCGCCCGGGGCTTCCGCGCCAAAGCAACCGCTGGGGCCAAAACAACCCTGCTCCCCGCCGGCGAAGAAGCCGTGGTGGGTTGGTCGAATTGGTGCGATCAGACGGCGCGTTGCAAAAAGCCGCTGGTTCGCATCGCGCTGCCGCCGGGAGGTCAGGTGTTCATGCCTCTCGAGCTGCACGCCCGTGAGCGCGGCCTGGACGCGGCGTGCAAGAAGACGAAGTCCGCGCTGCTGAAGCCGGGACCCTACGCGCTCAGCTTCGAAGTGCCGCTCTACTCAGCGCCACCCAGCGCGACGGGCAGCCTGCAGATCACGAAATAAGTTTGCAATAACCGCACGGTAGCTGGCGCCTAGGTGTCCCGTCGGCGTGGCGGTGTTAGACTCGGCTCATGCTTAAACGTGTGCTCGGGGCAGCACTAGGCGGACTATTGCTCATGGCTTCCAGCGATGCGGAGGCGTTCAGTACACGCGTCCACATCACGCTGGCCAATGACATACGCGACACCTTGATCGCCGGCGGCGGTAGCAACGTACCGCTGCGCTTCGGCAACTTCACGGTGACGCTCAGCAACGAGGACGCCCAAGCCATCATCAATAACCCGCTGGAGTTTCGCGCGGGCGCGGTCGGTCCGGACAACACGGCCTTCCCCGGCATGACGGATCCGTCCCACGCCATTGGCCAGCGCCCCTTCGAGCAATGCGAACTCTTGTACAAAGAAGCGCTGCTGCCGCCGGAGAAGGCCTACGCCATGGGCTGCTTCCTGCACGGCTCCACGGACGCCGTGGCGCACCACTATGTGAACTTCCTCACGGGAGAGACCTTCACCCTCAACCCGCTCACCAGCGATCGCGCTTCTTCGTTTTCCAACGTCGTGCGCCACATCACTGCGGAATCGATGATCCAAGAAGCGCTCCTGATCAAAGCGCCCCAGGCTTTTGAAGGCACGCGACTGAGCCACAGCATCCCGAAGAGCTTCGTGCAGCGCGCGTACTTCAATGAGCAAAGCCCGCTGTGGCAGCTGGTCGCCAAACACGCCAAGGGCAAACTCGATACGGCCAAGGCGAACAACCCGGGCGCGGGCTTGGTCACGGTGATCCAAAACGCGGGCCTGGCGCCGGCGGATCATTTGGTGCTCACTCCGCTGTATTTACGAGAGATCGATGACGAGCGCGTGGCCACGCGTGCCAGTGTCACCAAGACCATCGCGGACCTGCAAAACCCGGGCACCGTGGACGGCGCCAAGCTGGGCGTCACGGCCGGCACCGATGGAAAGCTCGGCACCAGCGACGACAAGACCGCGTGCAGCGCCACCTGCCCGACCCTGTTCGCCAAATACAAAGTATACGTCGCCCTGCTCGAGCCGCGTTTTGACGCGGGCAACAATCCGCTGCCCTCTGCCTTCGACAAACTCAGCGACAAGCTCCGCGACGACCTATTTCTGTTCTTGCCCGCCTATCTCGACACCGTCGAGAACCTGTCCAACAAGCTCAACGAGCCTTTGGCACCTGGTAGCGACGGTCTGTCCATCACGAAGGCTGAGCTAAACGGTCTGTTCGCACCCATGACGGGCTGGGCAGACAACATCACGACCCTGGACTACGCCACCCTGGCCCAAGCACTGCTTCCGCAGTGGCTCATCTCGGTGCAAAACGCCCTGAACGCCGTCGGCGTGAACATCCAGGTGCCGGATCTGATCGCCGCCCTGCTCGATCCTGTAATTCAGCCGGTGAAAGACGCCGTGCAGAAGTACGCCATCGAAGAAGCCGAGAAGTTCATCGGCGCAATCGTTGACGAGTACAAAAAGGAATTCGGTCCGACTAAGGCCGAGTTCGAGACGCGCCTCGCCATGCATGCACCAGCCACCCTGGGAGGCACGGTCTTGGACAACATTCTTGACAGCGGGCTGTATGGCCATTCGTTCAACGTGGCGGCCGTGGCCATCGCCGACCACCGCGCGGTGCTGCCCGTGGGGGACGATCCCATCGGCATTGGCCCCGCCACCTTCGACGCCTCGCACACCCAGGCGTGGATGCAGGTGGGCGCCTGCAGCTACTTGGCTGAAGCTGTGTTCCCCTTGGGCATCGACGTCACCGGCGCAATGAGCGTGCGCACCAGTGACGGCACCACCCACGTGGCCGACGTCACCGGCGACAGTCCCATCGAATGCCACGACGGTTCGCTTTCGTCATTCACACCGGGACCCACCACGCAGAACTGTGCGCTGACGGATCTGGACACCCTCGTCAGCAGCTCTGCGAAGCAAGGCAGCCTCAGCCGCGCCTACCCGCCGGAGCACTCGGACACGCCCGCAACCTGCACGGGCATCAGCATCACCGGCTTGCCGGATCCGCCGCCGGGCTTCGGCGGCAACGGGGGCAACGGCGGCTCGGGCGCAAATGGCGGCAGTGGGGCCTCGGTAGGATCGAAGTTGCCATCCAGTGGCGGGGACGACTCCGGGGGCTGCGGCTGTCGCACCGCTCCAAGCGGTGGCTCGGCGCCGCAACTCCTTCTGTTGCTCGGTCTGTCCTTGGCCTGGGCGCGGCGACGTAAGCACTCCTTGGAGCAATCATGAAACGACTCTGTGTACTGGCGGTGAGCGTGCTGCTCGCCGCATGTGGCTCCGATGACACCGGCGGCGGTCCGGGTACCGGTGGTAGCGGCGGAAGCGGCAACAGCGGCGCGTTTGGAGCGTTCGGGGGCAATGCAGGCGCGGCCGCGGGCGGCGGCTTCGCGGGCCAGGCGGGCAGCGGCGGCGTCGGCGGCGGCATCGGCGGGGGCGCGGGTGTTGGCGCGACCGGCGGCGTGGGCGGCAGCGGCGGAGGCGCCGCGGCGCTCATCACTGCACTCGGCAAAAGCAAGTGGAGCGGCATGCAAACGCGCGCGGGCAAGCAGCGCGTGATCCAAATGGAGTTCGACGCGGGTTCGCTGTTCTGGGCGGAAGTCCGCAACCCCTTCGGCCCCGCACGGCTGCGGCGCATGCGCGTGATGCAGATCGCCAGTGACGGACAGACCGTAGACACGACGGTCACGGTGCCCGCAGGGTGGCCCAGTGATCCGGACAACGGCAAGAAAGAGACCTACAGCATCAAGGTGAATCCCGGCTCACCTCGCACCCTGGAGATCACCCAGGGCGGCAATACGGAGACGTTCCAAGAGGGCGCCTGGCCCGCTCCGACGAGCGGATTCACCGCCATCGCGCGGGTGTTTGCCACGGGCGGCGCCATGGCCAACGCATTCTGCGAGAGCAACCTCGTTTCGCTCGATCGCGGCGTGATTTGGAACTTTGCGCGCGGCAAGAGCACCGAGGCCACCCTCGGCGAAGACATCGTCGCCGGCGCGCAACTCTCGCAGTGGAAAGACCCCACGAACAACAACCAGTACGCGATCACGGACGTACCCGGTTTCAGTCAAAATGGCGGCACGCTGCTCAGCGACCAGTTCAATTTCATCGTGTTGTACTTGGGCACTGTGACTCACTCGGGCGGCTCTTTCGGTCTGCGCGAGCTGGACGACGACGTGCGCGACGGCATTTGGGCCTTCCTGGGATCCAATGTCGGCAGCTCCAGCACTTCAGACGCTTTCTTGGAGGTGCAGGGCAAGGCCACGCCGGACCTCACCGTCGACATGCCCAGTGCCATTTTCCCCGCCCAGGATCTGAAGTTCGAAGCCATGGTGCTGCGCTGCAACAAGGCACTGCAAGACATCGACATCCAGCTCAATCAAGGCAGCTGGAAGGCCGTCAGCTCCGCGACGACCAAACCGCAAATCGACAACACCCTATTCCCACCGGCACTATGAACACTCCGCGCTTCAGTTTCTTTTGGCTGCTGCTGCCCGCGGCGCTCATCGCGGCGTGTGGCTCCGACGACTCCAGCGGCGGCGGCAGCACGACCTGCCCCAGTGACACCCCCATCGAGTGTCGCGGCGGCGGGAGCGCACTGCTCGGCTGCTGTCCCACCTCCCATCCGATCTGCGCTGCGGACGGACTCAGCTGCGAAGCTGCGGGCACCGGCGGCACCGGCGGCACCCGCGGCCCCGGCGGCACCGGGGCCCGCGCGGGGTCCGGGGGGGGCGGCGGCCCGGGGGGCACCGCGCGCGCGACCCGCGGTACGGGCGGCGCCAGCGGCGGAACCGGCGGCGCCACGGGCGGTACGGGCGGCGCCAGCGGCGGAACCGGCGGCGCCACGGGCGGAACCGGCGGTGCCAGCGGCGGAACGGGCGGCGCCAGCGGCGGAACCGGCGGAACCGGCGGCGGCGCAACCTGCACGGATCAGGGCTTCGAACCCAACGAAACCTCCGGCACCGCCACGGACCTGGGCGCCTCCACGGATTGCGACGGCACCGGCAAGGTCGTGTTCGCGAAGCTCGACGGCAAGAGCGACGTGGATTGGTACAAGTACTCCGGCACCGACTCCAGCTGCATCGTCGATCCCTCCGTCACGTTGGATGTCAACGCTTGGGTCTGCATGTACTTCACCTGCCCCGGCGTCAGCGTCAG
>CALMUT010000156.1 GCA_937872925.1 uncultured Myxococcales bacterium
CGAACAGACGTACCACATCATCGCGGTCAAAACGGATTTTTTCGAGCGCTACATTGGCATGGCGGCTTTGCAGGACCGCAACGAGACGCTGTTCTATCGGCTCTTGCTCGAGCACGTCGAAGAGCTGATGCCCATCGTCTATACGCCGACTGTGGGCGAGGCTTGCCGCAAGTTCTCGCGCATCTATCGCCGTGGGCGCGGCATGTGGATCACGCCGGCGCACCGAGGTCGCATCAGCGACGTGCTCGCCAATACACCCTGCGCCAAAACGCGACTGATTGTGTGCACTGACAACGAACGCATCTTGGGGTTGGGCGATCAAGGCGCTGGCGGCATGGGGATCCCCATCGGCAAACTTGCGCTCTACACCATGGCGGCAGGCATCCACCCCAGCCAGACACTGCCGCTTTCCTTGGATGTGGGCACGGACAACCAAGAATTGCTCGATGACCCGCTGTATCTTGGCGTGCGCGCGCCTCGGCTGCGCGGCGCCGACTACGACTCGCTCGTGGACGAGTTCGTGCACGCCGTCAAATTGCGCTTTCCCCATGCCGTGTTCCAATGGGAGGACTTCAAGAAGGGCAACGCCTTCACGCTGCTCGATCGCTACCGCGACGTCTTGCCCAGCTTCAACGACGACATCGAAGGCACCGCGGCAGTCGCACTGGCAGGCGTTTTTGCGGCATGCCGCAAGAAGAACGAACCGATGGCGAAGCAGCGCATCGTGATCCTGGGCGCGGGAGCGGCTGGCGTGGGCATCGGCCGCCTGATCCGCGACGCCTTGGACCGCGCCGGCTTAGACGGCGCGGATTTGACCCGCCACGTGGCGGTGCTCGATAGCCGCGGACTGGTCATCGAGGGGAGCGAACGCGGAGACATCTACAAGCGGTCCCTGGCGTGGCCCGCTGAGCTGGCGAGCGCCGAAGGCCTGGACCCTGCCAGGAGCGGCGACTTGCAGCACGTGATCGAGACGTTGCGACCCAGCGTGCTGATTGGAACCAGCGGCCAGCCCGGCGCGTTCTCGGAATCCGCTGTGCGCGCCATGGCCGCAGGAACGCCCACACCCGTGATCTTCCCGCTCTCGAACCCGACGAGCAAGAGCGAAGCGACGCCGGCGCAGCTCTTCGAATGGACCGAGGGCCGCGCCCTGGTTGCGACGGGAAGTCCCTTCGATTCAGTGTTGTACAAGGGAAGCACCTTGCACGCGTCTCAGTGCAACAACGTGTACATCTTCCCGGGTGTGGGTCTCGGCTCCGTGGTCAGCGAAACGACCCGGGTTCCAGATCGCTTCTTCACCATCGCGGCGGAGATGTTGGCGCAGTGCGTGAACGACGAGGAGTTGGCAGCCGGCAAGCTGTTCCCGGCGCTGACGCGCCTGCGGGAAGTGAGCGAGCGCATCGCGGTGGCGATCGCGAGTGAATCGAAGCGGACGGGCACGGCGCGGGCGGGCCTTGAGAATGTGGAAGCCGCCGTGCGGGCGGAAATGTGGTTTCCGGAGTATCCGGAGTTGGTTGCGGGCTGAGACGCCGTTGCCGGCGGGATGCTCTCAATCCGCCGCGGGTTTGTCCGCGATAAACCAAGCAAAATGCTGGAAAAGCCCCACGCCGCGCCGCAATAGGAATCCGGCGTCGCGCAGTGCCGACTCGAAGCCCTGCTGGTCGAAACGATCCTCCAGGGGGTGCTCCAGCACGCGTCGCCACAACGGGTGCAGGATGAATCGGTCCAGCACCTCTTCGCAGTAGAAGCGGCCGCCGGGCTTGAGCACCCGGTAGATCTCCGTGAGAGCGTCGCGCCAAGCGGGCACGTGGTGAATAATGCCGAAGTCGAAGACCGCGTCGTAGCTCGCGTTCGGTGCGTCGATTTCGGTCACGCTACCGACCCATAGCCGGGCCTTGCGCCCGCGGCGGGCGAGGTGTGCCCGTGCGAGCTCGACCATGTCGGCATCCAAATCGAAGGCGTCCACTTCTGCCGCACCAAAGTCGTCAAGAATTATGTCGATGCCGCGTCCGCGCCCGCAGCCGACTTCGAGGCAGCGCTTGTCTCGCGCCGTGCCGCCCAAATTGGCCAAGAGCCGCGCCTCCAGGTGCCGCTGCAGCGCGGCTCGCACGGGGTTATTCATCATCGCCTTTTCGATGCGGTTGAGCAGCACGCCGTGGGGTCTACCACGCCGCCGCATCGTCGCCAGCACGCGCGCGTCCCCGGGAGTCGTGCCAGCGCACTCGGGGAGTGGGTGCCTGCGCACTCGCATGGACCAATGTAGGATGGAGTGCGATACCGAGCTTTCGGCGATGCACGCCAGGCTTCGGCGCCGCGCATCGGGCCACAAAAGCGATCCAGGCGACCCGCCCAGGCGCATTCAGGGATCGACAAACGATCGCAGCTCTGATCTAACTGCGGCTCGATTTGGGATCGACACGGGATCGAAATTTTGATCTAAGTCCTGCGTCGGCTAAGACCAACGCTTCATCGGTCCTCCGCCACCACGCAATTTCGCCGCTTGACTCTCACATCTCTCTTCAAGATCCACCGTGGAAGTATCAGCGCAAGTATCCTCTTCCGAGCAGCGTATTTGGCCCGATCCGGACGCTGCATTCCAAGTTCGTCTGCGGCTCTATTCGGAACGTCTCCTGGTCGAGCAGCGCGACGGCAAATTCAAAGAGCAGGCGACGGCTGTCGTCTCACTGCATTTTGACTACGGCGGCGTGTTGCTTCGCCCGCGGCGCAGCGATGATTGGCTCGAAGAAGACGCCGACGACGGTGTAGAGCGAGACGACGCCGCCGAACGCCGTGCGCAGGCCCTACTCGAGCGCTTCGGGGCCGTGGAGCTCGACTGCGTGGACGGCTTGGTCTCGTCCTACGCCTCGAACGCCGACTATGTGATCAACGTGGACGAAAACGTGCACGCCATTTGCTCGTTCTCTGGCCCCGCCGTCGAAGAGCTGCGTGCCTTGGGTTGGCACGTGCAGACCGACGACGACTTTCAGTTCCAAGTCGTTCCCGGCGGCCCTTGGGTGGCAGAGCTGTCCGATCGGGGGGACACCGGCAATTGGTTCCAGCTCGAGTTGGGCGTAGAAATCGACGGCACGCGGGTCGACCTGGTGCCGGCGCTGCTCCGCCTGTTGGAAGAAGCGCCTTCCGGCGGCCGGCTGTCCGCCTTGTCGCGCCACGCAGCGCGCTGTCGCGCCTTGCCGGTGGGGGATGGGCGCTACGTGGCGATCCCCTGGGAGCGGCTGGAGCCGATTTTGGACGTGCTCAGTGAGCTATACGACGGCCAGACACGGCCACGACTCGATCTGCTCGACTGCATGCTGGCCGGCCTGGCGCGACTGGAAGACGCGGTGCTTGAGGGCGGGGGCAAGCTGGAGTGGCGCGGCCGCGTCGATAAGGTCGAGCGTGGTCGGGCGCTGGGCGCGGGGCCACACTTTGCCCCCAAGCCGGCGGCGCTGCGCGCAGAGCTTCGCCCCTACCAACATGATGGCCTGACCTGGTTGTGCCACCTGCGCGACAATGGCGTGGGCGGCGTGCTCGCGGACGACATGGGGCTCGGCAAGACGCTCCAGACCATCGCGCTCTTGTCGGTAGAAAAAGAGGCGCGGCGCATGGACGTGCCGACGCTGATCGTGGTGCCAACCAGCTTAGTGCATGGTTGGAAACAGCAAATCCGTCAGTTTGCTCCGCATCTGCGGGTGATGGTCCTACACGGCAAGAAGCGCCATAGTGCATGGGATCGGATCGCCAAGGCGGACGTTGTACTCACGACCTACTCGGTGCTGTGGCGCGATCTCGATCGCTTCCAAAAGAACGAGTGGCACTACGTCGTGCTCGACGAAGCTCAAGCCATCAAGAACGCTCGCAGTCAGGCGAGTCGCGCAGCGCGGTCCTTGCGGGCGCGCCATCGCCTTGCGCTCACCGGCACTCCCGTCGAGAACAACTTAGACGAGCTCTGGAGTCTATTCGATTTCGTTTTGCCGGGGTTGCTCGGTTCCGCGCAGCGCTTCCGCACTGGCTTCCGCTACCCCATCGAGCGCGAGGGCAATGAGAACCGCATGCTCGCGCTGCGGGCGCGGGTATCGCCTTTCGTGATGCGGCGTTTGAAAGAAAACGTCGCCAAGGATCTGCCTCCGAAGACCGAGTTGGTGCAACACATCGAGCTACATGGTTCGCAGCGAGATCTCTACGAGAGCATTCGCGTGGCGGCCCATAGCGAAGTGCGCAGTACGATTAGGAAGCAGGGCTTCGAAGCTTCGAGCATCATGATCTTGGATGCACTGACAAAGTTGCGTCAGGTGTGTTGCGATCCGCGACTCGTGCCGGTCGATGCGGCGCGGGACGTGACGGAGTCCGCAAAGTCAGACGCGTTCTTTTCCTTGGTGGAGGGCGAACTGGGCCGCGGGCGCCGGATTCTGGTGTTCTCGCAGTTTGCTCGTATGCTGGCGCTGCTTTCGGCGGGGCTCGACGCTCGCAAGATCCGACATGTGACCCTCACCGGCGCCTCGACCGAACGGCACCGGCTGGTAGACGCCTTTCAAGGCGGCGAGGCCGACGTGTTTCTGATCAGCCTAAAGGCCGGTGGAACGGGCCTGAACCTGACTCGGGCGGATACCGTGATCCACTACGACCCTTGGTGGAATGCGGCCGCGCAAATGCAGGCGACGGATCGCGCTCACCGCATTGGCCAGAAGAACCCAGTGTTCGTGCACAACCTGGTTGCTGTTGGCAGCGTCGAAGAACGCATGCTTGCGTTGCAGCAGAAGAAGCGGGCGCTGGCCGATACGCTACTCGGCACCGAGGTCGGCAAGCTCCGGCTGCTTCCCGACGACATTGAAGATCTCTTCGCGCCCCTGGACGACGCGGACTGAGCAGCTGGGGCGTCGGGCGCGGGAGTCATACCGGCTGCCCGGGCCGTCGCGCCAACCGGGGCGGGCTCAGGGGGCGTGTCGGGCCTTCAGCGGGCTGCCGCCGCCCTGGGGCAGCGCCGGGCTCGGCGCGCCGCCCTTCGCCGGGGTCGTGCCCGCGAGCGCTTCGTCTTTGCAACGCTCGATGCTCGATCGAAAGCCGCTCTCCATGATCTCGCGGCGCTGCGTTTCATTCAAGTTGCGCATCGCGTCCGCGGGATAGTTCTCCTGCCACACACGCCAGGCGCCGGTGCAGTCCTTGGCTCGAGCGAGACACGCGGCGCCATTGTGGAACACGGCCCGCGGTCCGCCCTTGATTTGACCGTCGTCGGGGCTCTGGGGCTGCACCGTGGCGCCGAGCTCCCGCACGATGGCGATGTTTTTTTCGCAGTCTGAGCGTTGATTCATGAACGCGCCGTCGCTGATCTCCCACAACGCGCGCAAGAGCCGGTCTCGGTCGGTCAGGTCCGCTCCGCGACAGCGCATGCTGGCGATGCTCTCCGCGGTGGCTTGGGCGCGTTCGGGCGTCATGTTCATCGTACGCATGTAGTAGACGGAGAGCAGTCGCTTTCCCGCCTGGCACTGGCCGTTGAGCATCTGACACTGCGCGCGCAGTGCCGTCATCGACTTTGCCAGCTTGGGCGCCTTGGCTTTGATCTTGTCGAGATCCTCCAAGCAGCCCTTGCCGTCGTCGTGGAGCATCTTGCGGTTGGCGGACGTGCCGAACTCGGCCAATTCCGCACCGACTGTGGCTGCAGCCCCGGCGCCACCTGCTGCAAGGGCGGAAGCCGATGCCGCCGGGTCGCTGTGGGCGGATGGGCGCTCTTGGCACGCGAGCAGCAGAGCGCCCAGAGCAGTGATCCCCGTGAATCGGAGGGCTGGCGGGCGCGGCTTCAGGAACAATCCCATGCGCGGAGCATCAGGGAAGCGCGGCGCCCTGGCAACGCGAAACCAGACTCGAAAAGCCTTGGCTCCGAGATTTACTGCGCCGCGCGTCCCGAATCGCCGGAAGCGAGGACCTGCGGTGCGCGCCCAGATGGTGCTAGCCTGCGCGGCGCATGCTGCCGTGTACTCGGAGGTCGCTCTGGGCCAGTGCTCTCATTGCCCTGGGCCTGCTTGCCTGCACTTCGCCGCGCTCCGCGTGGAACGAAAAGCTCGAGTACGGGGAGTTTTCCTTCGTGATGGGTGAGGGCAGTGGTTGGCACGGCTACGACGTGCTGCGCGTCGCCGCGACCGGCGAGGCCCGCTACACCTTCGCGAAAGTGGAGGGCCAGCGCACGGTATGGCGAGCTGCGGAGTTCATGCTTGAGAAACCGATGCTGGCCCGGCTGCGGGCCACCCTCAACGACACGAAGTACTTTTCGTTGCGCAGCACGTACCAGGACGCGGACGTTGCTGACGGGACGCAGTGGTTTGTGAAAGTACGCGTCGGTGACAGACGCAAAGGGGTATTTTGTGACAACGCCTTCCCGCCCGAGATCGTGCGACTGAGCGAGTTTGTGCACGCTGAAATCCTGGACCCGCGCTTGCGGGAGTTTGCGTCAGCGAAGGAAATCGATCGCGAAACCGCAAACGAGCCCGAACGATTCGAGTAGCAGCCGACCCTCCGAGGGAGTGCGCGGCTCTAGAACGTGGTGCTGCGCGAGATCTCGATAGTGCCTTTGCCGCGCACGTCGAAGAGCCCCTTCTTGGTCTTGACCTGACCTGTGGGCGTGATCGCGCCTTTAAACTGCACTGAGCTGACCCAGCCGGTTTCGACATCGATCAATGCTGGGCCCTGCATCGCAAAGCCAAAGCGGGTCGCGCCGCTCACGATTTCCGAGCGAACACTGGCAGTGAAGGCCGCGGTTTTGCGGCCCGTTTCCCGCAGTCCGTCGAACTGCAGGGTGACCTCGGTTTTGTCGATGTCCAGCCCCGGGACTTCGCCCAATAGGGCCAGCGCTTGCCGGGTGGTCAGCTTGACCTTCTCCCCCCTCGCCGGTTTCGCCGCGACGATCTTGAGCAGGAGGCTCGGTGCGCCCACGTAGCCGAACTCGCTCAGCACGGCGTCGCGCTGCTCTGCGACTACTTTGCTACCGTCAAGGGTGGTGACCGCGGCGCCCCCCGGAGCGGCGGACACCAGGTACTTGTTGCCATCGGAGACCGGTGTTTTTTCGGTGCCGTGCAACGGCTGCGCGATGCGTTTGCCGAATACGATGGACAGCGCAGCGATGCCATTTTTGCCCACCTCGCGCACCTGCATCGAGCGTTGTTCCTCCACGCCCCAGGTGCCACTCTGCAATCCGGCGGGGTTCTCCCCGCGTTGCAGCGTGAGCTCGAAGTCCATCTTGATGCTGCGGGCTTCCAACGCGCTGGTGCCTTTTTTGGGTGGCTTTACGTCGAGCGCTGCGGTGTCCGACTCCGCCGGGTCCGTTGCAGGACCGGCGCCGTCGTCGGTCACCTCTGATGCGCTTGCGCTGCCTGGTGGCGGTGCATCGGGTGCTTCCGCACTCTTGGGCGCACCCCCGCATGCGTTCACAATCAAGATCCCTGACAAAAGCATCCAGCGCATGGTTCCGATCTTCCCAAATCAAAGGCCGAGGGACAGCAGCATCGGCGCGCGACTCGGTTTTGAGCCGCGCGCTCCCACAGCTGACAAGAGCCTGACTAGCTCGTGGCGAGTTTGAAGGGTCCCGCCGCTGCTTCCATGGCGTTGGCGTAGGCGCTGGCGCCGGCCATGTCGTTGATGGCGCCCCACTGCTCCGCGATGGACTCGATGGAAATCTTGTCGACATCTAGCGCGATGCCTTTGGCTTCCATCACCGCGATACGCGAGAAGTAGCCGGCGCCAGCCGCGTAGACTTGGCCCGTATCTTCGCACTTCTCCGATGCCAAATAGGCCACCATCGGGGTGACGTATTCCGGCAATAGGTTCTTCAGGATGTCCGGCGGCGTCATCGTCTCCGTCATCCGGCTCTTGGCAATGGGCGCGATGCAGTTGCAGCGGATGTTGTACTTGCCGCCTTCTTGCGCCAGGGCTTTGGTCAGCCCGACGATGCCCATCTTCGCTGCGCTGTAGTTCACTTGGCCAAAGTTGCCGTACAGTCCGGCCACGCTCGTGGTGTTCACGACTCGACCGTAGCTGTTCTCTCGTAGCAACGGCCACGCTGCCTTCGACACGTTCATGGTGCCAAAGAGGTGCACGTGCAGCACCTTGTTCCAGTCCTCTTCCGTCATCTTCACGAAGGAAACGTCGCGCAAAATGCCGGCGTTGTTGATGACGATGTCCAGCTTGCCGAATGCGTCCTTTGCGGTCGCAACGATTTTGGCGGCAGTCTCCCAATTGTCGACGCTGTCGTAGCTTGCGACGGCCTCGCCGCCGGCGGCCTTGATCTCGTCCACGACCTTGTCTGCGGCGGTTGTGCCAGACCCGCTGCCGTCCATGGTGCCACCCAGGTCATTGACGACGACCTTCGCTCCGCGCTTCGCCAGTAGCAGAGCGTGGGTGCGCCCCAATCCTCCACCGGCGCCGGTAACGATCGCGACTCGACCATCAAAACGAACTTCGGACATGTCCTGCCTCCTGCGAGAAATGAAGATGTGGTTTTCACCCGGCCAGCCGGGGCCGCGCAAACAGATGTCGCTCGTACGCGGTCGAGCGGCGGGCAACCTAGACGCGAAGGGCGCGGGCCTCAAGGGACAAACCGCGCTGTTCTGCGGCCGGAAGCCGTCGCAGCGGGGCCGGGCTCCAGCCGAGATGCGCATCCGCGTGCTGCGCATGGAACTCCCTCCCCGGGCGTGACACCCTCGCTGAGTGACTCAGCCGCCGGCTTCGCGAGGTTGGACCGCGCCACGTATGGCTGCGGTGGACTATGATCTGCTGTCGGCAGCGCGACGCGTCGTGGAAGGCGCGCTGTCGGTCGTGCAGGGGGAACGGGTGGTCGTGATCTGTGACACGGAGCGAGCGCCTCTGGCTGCGGCCATCGAGGAAGCAGCGTCGTGGCTGAAAGCGAAAGCGCAGGTGTTCAACCTGGACGACTGCGCGCCTCCCCCCTTGGCGGAGCTGCCACCGCTGATCGCGAAGGCCATGGCCGACGCACAAGCCAGTGTTTTCATTGCACGGGCTGGAAGTGATGAAGTTGCGCTGAGACGGCATGTGGTGGAGCTCGCGAAGAAACATGACATCCGGCACGCGCATATGCTGGGAGTGACTCCGCGCACTATGGTCGCGGGGTTGGCGGTTGATCCGCATCGCATCGCCGACACCGCACGACAACTGCGCGCTCGGCTGCGTCCGGACTCGGAAATACGCTTGACGAGCGTGGCGGGCTCGGACCTGACCGTGCGCCTTTCGCCCGGGCACCGTTGGGTCGAAAACAGCGGCATCATCCGGCAGGGGCGCTGGCTCAATCTTCCCGCCGGGGAACTGCTCACGGCGCCGAAGTCCGTGCAGGGCACCTTCGTCGTGAACGCATCGATCACCGGCATCCCCGGCCTTGAGGGAATGCTCCTCGACTCCTCGCCGCTCACCCTTCAATTCGACGGTACGCGCACGACCTCGGCCAACTCGGCGGACTCGAGAGTGCGCCAGGCGGTGGAGGACTACCTGCGTGGGGGGGCGAATCACGATCGCGTCGGGCTGGTCAGTTTTGGCACCAATATCGGGCTGAGCGAGCCGAGCGGCACGCTGATCGTGGACCAAACCTTGCCCGGGCTGCACCTGGCGTTGGGAATGACACTGCCGGAATTGACCGGGGCGGACTGGGACTCCGCGGGTCAGCTGGTTCTGACGGCCAGCGGCGCCGATTTGGATATAGACGGAAACGCCGTCATGCGCGCGGGCCGCTACTTGATGTGAGTCCTCAGTGCGAACCCCGTCACTTCGTGGCAAAGTCTGCGGCGTGAAACCGTACATCCTGTTCGCTCCGCCCCAGGCACGTCGTCGCTTCTTGAAGAATGGCCTCGCTGGCTTGGCGGCCATCATGGCTAAGCCCGCTTTGGTCGCCTGCAGCAGCGAGGACAGCGAGAAGGCACCCCCGAAGACGCCGGCGCCGCCAAAGCTGGTATCCAACCTAAGCGCGGTCGGACCGTTGCAAACCGCGGACGCCGATGGGGTTCGAGTGCCCGAAGGGTTTTCCGTGCGTAAGCTCGCGACCAGTGGAGAGAAGCCCCTCGCGGATAAGGAGTACTTGTGGCACCAATTTCCCGACGGCGGGGCGACCTATGCCACCCAAGACGGGGGTTGGATCTACGTTTCCAATTCTGAGTTTCCCTTCACGGGTGGCGTCGGTGCGCTTCGCTTCGACAAGGACGCTACGCTGATTGATGCGTATCCGATCCTACAGAACACGCAGGTCAACTGTGCGGGGGGCAAAACGCCCTGGGGCACCTGGCTCTCCTGTGAAGAAGTCGGCTTGGGCAAGGTCTATGAGTGTGACCCGACCGGAAAGAACGAAGCGAAGGAATATTTGGCCCTCGGTGTCTTCAAGCACGAGGCGGTCGCCGTCGATCCCGCCACGAACGTGCTCTATCTCACCGAAGACGAGTCGGATGGTCGGCTGTATCGATTCACTCCGAAGTCGCCGAATGTGGGTGGCCGTGCGGATCTCAGTGCGGGTGTGCTGGAGGTCCTGGAACAGAAGCCAGACGGTAGTGTGATCTGGCACCCCCTGCCGGAGCCGCAATACACCGGCAAACTCCCGACTCGGGAGCAAGTTGCGGAAAGCACGGCCTTCGACGGGGGCGAGGGTCTCTTTTACTTCGACGGCGTGGTATACTTTTCGACCAAAGGTGACAATCGCGTCTGGGCGCTACATCTAGCCTCCCAGACCCTTGACGTCCTGTACGACGCAGCCACGAGTGCCGATCCGATTCTCACCGGCGTGGACAATCTCACCGGCACCTGCTGCGGTGACATTCTTGTGGCCGAAGACGGTGGCGACATGCAGATCGTTGCCATCATGACGGATGGCTCGCTGAAACCGCTGGTGCAGCTAGAGGGCCAAAACAAGTCGGAGATCACCGGGCCCGCCTTCGATCCGTCGGGCACGCGTCTATACTTCAGCTCGCAGCGCGGCAAGAGCAACGCTGGCTTCACCTACGAACTCACCGGACCGTTTCACCTTCCGGCCTGAGCGAGGGCGCGTGTACTTCCACCCTCGCTCGGAAGTCGGGCCGGTCGTAACGGATAAAGGCTAGTGTGATCGA
>CALMUT010000157.1 GCA_937872925.1 uncultured Myxococcales bacterium
CAGCCGGGCGGTTGCAGCGTCACTCCAGAGCTCGTGAACCCAGGCGCCATCGAGTACATCGGCAACGCGGTCGACGACGACTGCGATGGCTTCTTCGACGAGGTGGATCCGCCCTGCGACAACCAGGTGACAAACACCGGCACCACCAACGCCATGGACTACGCAAAGGCCATGGATCTGTGCCAAACCACTCAGGAGGTCGTGCCGATCAAGGACCGCAAGTGGGGCCTGATTTCCGGCAAGTTCTCTCTGGCGAACGGCAGCGGAACCCCCAATGCCGCCGCGGCATCGGTGCGACCAAAGTTCGGGAACGCGATCTTCCCACTGAAGGGCCAGCGGCTGGCGATCCTGTCCACGGGGGCAGCGTCGGCGCCGGGGGATACAAGCCCCAGCTATACGGCACTGCAGCCAGGAAGAGACAACCAGCGCCAAAGTGCCTTCCCGGCGGATTGGCTAGCTGCCAATGGCGGGAGTCTACCAAACTCGCCTGGCTGTCCGGGGCCCACGGGCAATGCGGCGAACGACCCCGTGATGCTCACCTTCCGTCTGCGCGTGCCGACGAATGCGCGCTCGTTCAGCTTCAACTCGTTCTTCAATTCCGCGGAATTCCCCGAGTACGTATGCACGCAGTTCAACGATTTTTACGTGGCTCTTGTGGACTCCGGCGCCACCACGAACCCCAAGGACAAGAACCTGGCGGTCTACATCGCTCCAAACTTCACGCGCTTCCCCGTGAGTGTGAACCTATCCTTCGGCACGAACCTGTTCGCGGTATGTGACGCGGGGCAGACGGGCTGCGCGGGGGGCGTGTTGGGTCAAGCGTCCTGTGTTTCAGGAACCGCGTTGCTCAACGGCACCGGCCTCGACACAAACACGGGAGGCTGCGGCAGCCCGCCCAACAACAGTGATCTGTTGGGTGGCGGCACCGGTTGGCTCACGACAGCCGGCAACGTAGTTCCGGGCGAAGTGATGGAAGTGCGCATCGCGATCTGGGACACGAGCGATCACGTGTTTGACTCGCTGCTTCTGCTCGACAACTGGATCTGGAACTTGAACCCGGCGTCGCCGGGGACCCGCTAGGGAGACACTTCGGTCCGGATAACAGGATTTCGAGCCAGAAACGCAGCAGTCTCAAGGTGGGCCGCTGCGCGACCCGGGAGGTGCCAGCGGGCTTTAGGCGCGCTGGCGCCGCAGCAGGAGCAGACCGAGTAGCGATAGGGAGAGGAAAAGTCCGCTGTGGGAAGCGCCGCGGGTTTCTTCCACTCGGCAACCGCAACCACCCGGCTTCTCTTTGATCTCTTGGGGCGGTTCGGCGGGGTCTGCGGCCTCGGGCATGGACTCCGGAGTGCTCTCGGGATCCTCGGTGGCCGCGGCGGGTGCTTCGCCGCCCTCGCCGCCCTCGGCCGCTGGCTCCTCCTTCTTCTCTTCCTTCTTCTTCTTGCCCGGCGCCGCGAAGACCATGGCGCGACGGTCGATGACTTCGTTTTCGCCTTCGAGCTTGATGGTCGTGGCGCCCCCAATCACCTGGCCATTGCGCGCGTTGCGAATCGTCACTTTGTATTCGCCGGCCTCGAAACCGTGTGCTCGCGTCACCTTGAAGCTGAACTTCGTGCGCTTCTCGAGCTTGCCAGATCCGGGATCCATGAATCCCAAATCGACACTTTCAATGATGTCTTGGCGCCCCGTCAGTGGCACGCGCCGCTCGACCAGCTTGTCGCCGTCCATCATGGACCGTTCGTAATAGGCAATCGGCGAGAACTCGAACTTCACGGGGAGATGTGCCGTATCTGGCGCGCGGTTCAGGAACACCTTGATCTCAAGCTTCCAAGAGCCGCCGCTGGTGTCCGTCTCTTGAATCGCCGTTTTGGTCCACTGGACGCGGCCCGCAGCTGAGGCCACCGAGCTGGTCACAACCAGACACAACAGCGCAAGCAGACCGACAAATTTCGAGATGGCACGTGGGGTTATCGAGATCAACATGGCGCTCCTCCGGCGCAGGAACGCTAAATCATTCCGCGTTCTCGGAAAACCTCGTTATCTCTGGCGGTCGCGTCTTGGACCGACAAACCCGCGGGAACTTGTGCATATCCTGGTCCAAATTCTCGGTTCCAGCCCATGGCTTTCACTCGCAACTTGCTTAAGGGCCTCGCCGGCATCTGCGTGGGATGTGGGCAAAGCCCCGCGCTGCCACCGGCGGCGCATTCAGCCGTGTGGCGCGCGCCCGCGCCGGCTGCCCCCGTCAGTCGAGCCGGGTCGCGAAACTCCGCCAACGCGGACGCGAAGCTGGCACACCCTGAGAGTGGTCCGCCGACCGCTCCCTGTGACCGTCAATGGCGGCAGCGCCTTGCGAGGTTCAGTTGTGACGGCGCAGCGATCGAGCTGCGGCACGAGGTTGCATTCAACCCGATGCAACGCGTGCCAAAAGAACCCGCGCGATCGGTGTTGCATGCAGTGGGGCAACTGATGCGGGAGCACCCGGAGGTGCTGCTGATTCGAATTGAAGTCTCGACCCATGGCGTGAGCCACGACCCCGACAAACAGCGGCAGGCCGTGGCATCGGCGCAGCGGCGCGCCGACGCCATCTTTCGTCAGCTGTGGCGCCGAGAGAAAGTCTCGGCTGAGCGCATGGAAGCGCTTGGGGTTGGGTACAGCAGTGGGGCGGCTGCGGACCGCCGCTTCACGACTAGGATCCGCGTCGCCCAGCGGCGCTAAGCGAGTCCAGCGCCGCCGGCGCCCGGGCCGCCGACGCCGCCTCCGCCACCCGCGCCAGAACTTCCGCCCGCGCCCCCGCCACCTGTTGCGCCGACGCCACCGGCACCTCCGCCGCCGGTGCCTCCGCCACCTGCTGCGCCGATGCCTCCGGTGCCACCTGCGCCACCGACCGTGACGCCGCCGGTCCCACCGCTTGATAGCGGAATGCAGGCGCTGCCGGCGCAAGTGCCGTTGCACTCACAGCCGTCATCCGCCGTGGGCGCCGCCGGCTTGAGGCAGTTGGCATAAGGCGCCTTGCAGCTCGATGTGCAGAATCCAGCCTGGCAGTCGAGAGTCACGACCTCGGTCGTGCTGCACGCGCGCCCGCAGCCCCCGCAGTCCGACGTCGTGTTCAGGTTGATCTCGCAACCATCTCCGCCAGCGGTGTTGCGGTTGTTGTTGCAGTCCCCGAATCCGCTGTTACAGCTGAGACTACAGACTCCCCCGCTACATCCTCCGGTGGTGTTCTGGCCACTGCACTTGCGTCCGCAGGCTCCGCAGTGGATCGAGCTTGATTGCGTGTCCAGGCACTGCCCCGGGCTGCACTCGGCAAAACCCGGGTTGCACGTTACTCCACACACACCGTTGATGCATTTCGGCGTTCCGTTGGCTGGGACCGCGCACAGCACGCACCCCGCGCCGCAGGCGTTGGGATCCGAACTCGAATCGACGCACTTGCCGTTGCACAACGTGGCGGGGAAGGCGCACGTTACCTGACAGCTGCCGCTGTTGCAGACTTCACCATTCTTACAGGCGTTGCCGCAGCTGCCGCAGTTCTTGAGGTCTGCCTGCGTGTTGACGCATTGGTCGCCGCATAAGGTGTCACCACCGCCACAACTTTTCTCGCAGACGCCCGCTTTGCACGTAGCGATGCCCTGAAGGCCGCCGGGCTTTGGGCACACATTGCCGCAGGATCCGCAGTTGGCGGGGTCCGTCTTCAGGTTCTTTTCGCAACCGTTGGCAAGCAGCCCGTCGCAGTTGTCGAATCCGGCGTTGCAGTTGATGCCACATTTGCTCGCGACACAGGTGGGCGCGCCGTTGCCGTTCGCAACGCAAGCGTTGCCGCAGCTGCCGCAGTTGGCCAGGGATTTGCCGGTGTCTACGCAAGCGCCCCCGCACTCCGTGAGCGCGCCGCAGTTCGATTTGCATTTGCCGCTCTGGCACACATCGCCGGTATTGCAGGCTTTGTCGCACTCTCCGCAGTGCAGGGCGCTTGCCTTGGTATCGACACAGGCACCCCCGCATTGCGTGAAGCCCTCGTTGCAGAGAATGCCGCATCCGCCGGTGGTGCAAATCGCGACGCCCGTTCCTGGGGCGGGCTCGGGGCAGTTGGTGCCGCACTTGCCGCAGTTGTCCGGGTCAGTGTTCAGGTTGACGCAGGCAGCGCCGCATCGGCTGAAGCCCGTGTCACACGTGAATTCGCAAGCTCCGGCGCTGCAGGTGCCTGCGCTGTTGGCGGGCGGAACGCAGGCCTGGCCACAGCCGCCGCAGTGTGCCGTCGCGGAGTTCAGGTTGACACAAGATGCGCCGCATTTAGTGAGCCCCGAACCACAAGTGTCCGAGCAAGCTCCCGCGCTGCATACGCGACCCGTTTCACAGGTATTGCCGCATGCGCCGCAGTTGAGGGGATCCGATGCGGTGTCGACACAAGCCCCGTCGCACTCGGCGAACCCCGGGTCACACTCCGAACCGCATGTGCCGATCACGCAAGTGGGCGAGCCGTTGTCTATGTCCGGGCACGCATTGGCGCACGCGCCGCAATTGAGACGGTCTGAGGCCGTTTGTACTTCGCAGCCGTCCGCGAGGTTCGAGTTACAGTTGGCGTTGGAGCCCGCGCACGAGCTGGTGCAGCTGCCTTGGCAGGTGGTGCCCGGGCATTTCAGTCCGCATGTGCCGCAGTTGTCGGCGCTGAGCGCGAGGTTGACGCATTCGCCTTCGCAGCATGTGTCGTCGCAGCCGGGGCAAGCTAGGCTCGAGTCGCCGCCAGCGTCGATGCTTCCGGCGCGCACACACTGGTTGTTGGCCGCGTTGCACACGAACCCCGCCGCGCATTCCCCCGACGGGCCACACTCGCCGGAGTTGAGGGAATCACTGAGGTCCGACGCGGCGCAGCCGCTGCTCGCGACAAACCAAGCGCTGAGCGCGAGGACCAGGGCCTTGAGGCCGGTGCGGACGGGTCGGGTGAGCATCAGAACTGACCTCCAAACTCAGCGCCACAGCCAAGCTGTGTGCAAGCCGCGCGCCCCCAGGCTGCGGTTTCGGTCTTGCGACTCAAATCAAAGTAGAGCAACACGCCTCCCGTCACGACGACTGCAGCGCCGACGCCTGCGAGCACGCGCGACGTAGTCTGCCGGGACTCCATCTTGTCGAAAGCGTCGTGGCGGTCGACTTGGGTCCGCTCGTTTTGCACGTCGTCTTCGGCGGAGCGGCGCATGAGTTCAAATGCGCCCGCAGTGCCGAGGATGGCAGCTCCGGCGCCGAGGGTGATCCAGGTTGGCAGCGTGACTTTTGCCAGTCCCTTTTCGTCCATGCGCACGTTGCCGCCGGCCGCAGGGGCGCTGGTCGCAGGGCTTGGGGTTTCCGCTGCTGCAGGCGCGGGGGCGGCGGCCTGTGCGAGTTCCAATCGCACGTTGATGTCGATCGCCTTGTGCGCTGGCAGTTCGAACTCTTGGGTCACATCCGTGTAGCCCTCGCGACGCAGTCGCAGGGCATGCCGACCGGGAAAGATCTCGCCGGTCCAAGGCGTGACGCCGACGGGTTGGTCATTGACGATGACCGTTGCCGCTTCGGGCACGCTCAAGACCGTCACTTGCTGCACGCCGCGCTCCTGCAGGCGCCTCTCGTGCTCGACGATGCGCGTCTGCACGGTGGTCTTGTCTTGAGCGCCATCGTTCTGCCGGAGGTATTCCCGGTAGAACCGCAGCGCTCCGGCGCTGTCCTGCAGCTTTTCGTACGCCAACGCCGCGTTAAAGCTCAACGTGGGGCTGGGGAATTCGCGATGGGCATCTAGGAAGGAATCGATGGCGTCCTTGTAGCGACCGCCCTTGTAGGCCTCGATGCCTCGCTTGAAGTGCACCGTTGCCCGGGACTTGGCTTCAGCGACCGCCGTCGTCGTGGACTTCGACTCTTGAGCGGTGACTTCCGGAGCATGCGCCATCACGACAGCTACGACCGCCGCAGCCGTCCCACGCCGAACTGCACAAAGGAATGTCATAGGGTCGTCTTGATTTCGAGTTCCCCGGGCGTGGGCTTTGGCGCCTGGGGCTTTGGAGCGGGAGTTGGGGCAGGAGTTGGCGCCGCGGGCTTTGGAGCCGCCGCGGGTTTCGGGGCGGGCTTTGGAGCCGCCGCGGGTATCGGGGTGGCCTTGGGCTGGGGCGTGCGCACGGTTGCGTCCTTTGGCAGCGTCGGCTTCGGCTCCGCCGCGCTTGCAGAGGGCGCAGCGCTGACGTTCACAGCAGGCGTCGCTGTGGGCACAGTCGCGGCGGGTGCTAACTCGGCGGTCGCTGCGGTCGCGGTTTCGGAACCCATGACTTCGGCGCTACCGGCTGTGCTAGGCGGAGAGGCGCCGTCGCCGCGGTTAAGCAATAAGAACAGAGTCGGCACGGCGATGAGCGCACTCACCGCGAATGCCACGCCCCCGATGACCAAGGATCGGCTGCGACCGGGCGGGCCGGATGTGCCCGCGGACTTGTTGTGAAACGATAGTTGCGTTGCGACTGCAGTGCGCCCCTCGGCGTCCTCGTCCGAAAACTCTCTGTTGCCCGTGCGTATCGACTGCGCGGGTTGCGCGTACTCGCTCCAAGTCGAGATCAAGGAGTTGCCAGCGATGTCTGACTTGGCGTCGCGGGCCATCAGCCAGCGCGCCAAGGCGCCGCCCATTTCTTGCATGGATTGCCAGCGATCTTCCGGTTCTTTGCGGAGCCCGCGTTCGATGATGGCCCACAGCGCGGCGTCTCCGCCAAGCGAGTCGGTCAACGGCGCCGGTTTCGCCTCGAGAATGGCGCACACGAGTGCGGCCTGGGTTGCGCCATCGAAGGGTAGCTGACCTGCAATGCACTCGTAGAGCATCACCGAGAACGACCAAACGTCTGCTCGCGAGTCCACGTCTTTGCCGCGGGCCTGCTCCGGCGCCATGTAGGCGGGGCTGCCCATGGCCGCGCCCGCTTGCGTCAAGCGCGCTTCGTTCGGTTTCTCGAGCTTAGCGATGCCGAAATCGACGAGCTTCGGTTGGATGCGTCCGCTGTCCTTTTCTGCCAAAAAGACGTTGTCTGGCTTTAGATCGCGGTGCACGATGCCTTTTGCGTGAGCGACCACGAGCGCGTTGGCGATGGGCAGCAGGGTTTGCACCGCGTCTACGGCTTGCATGCGCTTGCGCTCGCGAAGGACTTTGCCCAGATCGTCGCCGCGCAGTAGCTCCATCACGATGTACGGATCGCCAACGCGAGTCTTGCCAAAGTCCGTCACCCGGACGATGGCAGGGTGCTCGATGCGCGCCGCGGCGCGCGCCTCCTGCAACAAACGGCTCGTCAGACCAGGGTGTGCGAGGTCCGCACGAATGAACTTGATGGCGACGTCCACGTCCAACAGGTCGTTGTGGGCGCGCCAAACCGAAGCCATTCCCCCTTCGCCAAGGAGCTCTTGGAGGGTGTACTTGTCCGCAACGACGGCGCCGACTTCGAGGGTGTAAGTAAGCGACGGTCGTGACGGCGGGATGGAATCCCGGCTTCCCTCGGGGGAGTCAGTCATAAAGTCAGAAATCAGATTAGCATGCGGCCTTTGCACTCGGTATCCGCATGCGACGCGATGCGTCAGGTGGCGCCCGCGGGGTTTCTTTCGCGCCCGCCGTATGTGGATTTCTCGCGAAATTGCCCCGGGGGGCCCTTTTGCCGAGCCGGGGGCCGGGGTTTGTCTCTCGCTGCGTCCAGCACCGCCGCTCCTGGTTGGGGTGCGTCGGTCAACTGCAACTAGAGCGCCACGTCGTTGCGGCGCCGGGACGACCTCGGCGCCGCACGCGGTCCCGGCGACAGCCCGCGCCGAGGGCGAAATGCGGAAGAACTGCCAGCGCCGGACGCCGTGCGCCGGCTTGGGTTAAGCTCCCGCGCGTGACTCGGCTGGTGTGCCTCACTGCGCTGCTCGCTCTCTGTGCCTGCGAAGGGCAAACGTCCATCGCGGGTGAAAGCACGCGGCGCGTCGTCACTCCCGTGACAAACACGTCGTCACCGCTGCCGGCACCGACGTCTACGGGCACGTCAAATGTCCTTGGCGGCTCTCAAGGGGCTCCGGCGCTGCCTTGGGCGACCGCGAAGGCACCCAGCAAGAGCGAGCGCCAGTCGCTGCGCGCTTTCTACACGCGCCTCGATGAACAGAGTTTTCGTGACCACTTCCGTGCGGGGCCGCCGCCGGAAGCGGACGCTGAGGAAAGTAGGCAGGCGCTGCGTCAGCGTCCGTTCTTGCTCGAGCTTGGCGTTCCCGTGGGCACGCACCGCGCTGGTGTGTACCTGGAAACGCCCGACGGCAAGCCCGCGGTCTTCCGTTGGGTGTGGCCGATCGATGTGGGCGACGGCATCTTCCTCGTGCGACACAAACCGCGCGTGAACGCGGGTACTAGCGCGGCGCAGCTGCGGCGGACGCATACGTGGTTGATGGACGCTCCCACGGATCCGAAGCTCGTCGCACAGATGCGGGCAGAACCAGAAAAACTCCGGTTTCGCGCATTGTGGCAAGCACGCGGTGCACGCACAGATCGCTACCCCGTGCTGGTCGTGCGTGTCGTCGCCTGGCAGCTGTCCTTCGGCGACCTCGTGCTGCGCACAGAAACCGACGACCGCTGATTGGGCATTGCGCTGCCGCGGCGTCGCTGCACCGGAGCGGGCGCGCGCCGCGTGGCAGCTCTAGGCCAGCCGAGAAAAAGGCGCCACAGCCAAATTTCCCTCGCTTCTCAATAGCCCGGCACACTACCCTCGGAGGCATGCGTCAGGTGAAGGGGATGTGCGCGGCGGTGTTCTTGTTCGCTAGCGCAGCGGCCGCGGAGCAGCCGAGGGACTACTTCTTGGACGCGCCAGCAGCGGGCACTTTTGCGCACTTGGATGCCTACACCGTGGGCGCTCAGGCCTCGATCGAAAACCGAGCGGACCTCGAAGAGGGCATGAGCATGCTGCATACCCGTCTCTCGGGGATTGCCAGCTATCCCTACGCGGACGGCAGCGCCAACGTCGACTTGCGGGTGTTCCTGCTGACCCTGGGCGCAAGCGCCGGCTATCGCCACGTGTACCGCGATCACACCTTCAACCCGGGGGAGGATCGCTCCCGGACGGCCCGGCGTGATCGGGAGTCGGATGACAACTTCGGCTCACAGGGCTTCGGCTATTACGAAGGTCGCGCCCGCATCGTGATGCCACTGGATTCGTTTTTCATGATCCACACCGGCACCCTGCGCCACGAGGATCGCAACGACAACTCCTTCGATTGGTTCCATGCAACGGTGCATGACAGCGGATTGGTCGCGAAGTACGAGGCCACGCTGTTCTACCGGCATCGGGATTTTGGCGCTGTCGGGCCGTACTTTCGCTATATGAATTTTGAGCGCACGGACGACGCAGGAAACCAGAAGCGCAAAGGCGAAGTGTACTTCGGCGGTGTCATTGGCACGCGCCCGGGGTTCATCCGTCCCCGGGGCGGCAACACGGATTTGGCGCTGCTACAGGTCGTCGTGCGCACCGGCGACGATATCTACGGTCTGCACGCCTACCGCATCCCCGCGTACATTCTCGGCGTCTATCGCGCGACAATCTCGCTGTTCTAGCGTCGGGTCCCCGCTGCAAAATCCGGGTCCGCCCTTGAATTGAGAGGGCATTTCCGCGACTGTCCCAGCGCTGGCGGGAGGGGCCGTCATGCGCGAGCGCTCATCTGCGCGCACTTTCTCGCGACGAATGGCCACCGGTTCTCGTCCAGTTCTTCACTGGAGGTTCTCTCATGCCTGAATGGGCCAAAGCCCCGTGGCTTCAAGATCTTTTTCAGAGTGTTGCGCCCCGGCTGCCGAAGCTTGGCATTGCGCTGCTGCTGCTGATCGGTGGCTGGCTGGTCGCCGTCATCGTTTCGCGGTCGGTATTCGCGGCGCTACGCCGCACGACGCTGGATGACCGCATTGCAGAAGCCGTCGGTGTCGAAACCGGCGGAGCGGCGGGATCCCGGGTCGAAACCATCGTGTCCAAGGCGATTTACTATGCGTTGCTCGCGTTCGTGGTGGTTGCCTTCTTCTCCTACCTTGGCATCAGTGCTGTCACGACCCCGCTGGTCACGGTGCTGGATGGTTTCGCCGGTGCCATTCCGAATCTGGCTAAAGCCATCGTCATCGGCTTTGTCGGTTTCCTTGTCGCGACGGGCGTTCGCAGGCTGATCATCAGCGTACTGACCAAGCTCAACTTCGAACAGCGCATGCAGCGTTTGGGCGGCGAGGAGGCCGTCGCCGTCGCCGTCGCGGAAGAAGCGACCGACAAGAAGAAGAAGAAAAAGACCAAGGCTGCGCCGGAGCCGGTGACCAACACTCTTGGCGAAGTTGCCTACTGGTTCATCATCGTCGTGACGGCCATTCCCGTGCTTGAGGCATTGCGCATCGGCGTGCTCGCCGGTCCGCTCTCGTCGGCGTTCTCTTCCGTGGCCACCTATTTGCCGAAGATCGCCGCTGCCGCGGTGCTTTTGGTGGTTGGTTATCTGCTCGCGCGCATGGTGCGTGCACTCGTTTCCGGGGTGCTTGCCCGGGTCGGGCTGGATCGCGCCATGGCACGCCTCGGATTCGGCAAAGTCACCCAGGAGCACAGCCTGAGCGGGATCCTCGGCGCCGTCGCCATGGCGTTCGTGCTGCTGCACTTCGCTGTGAGCGCCGTGGGTCGCCTCGACATCCAAGAGATCAGCACGCCGCTGCGCCTGATGCTGGACCAGGTCTATGTGTACTTGCCGAAGCTATTCGTCGGTGGTGTCTTGATGGCGATTGGCGTCGTGGTGGCGCGAGTGGCAGGCAACGTCGTGGCGCGGCTCTTGGCGGCCATGGGCTTCAACACGCTCATGGTGCACGTGGGGCTATACAAAGACATCAGCGTCGCGGCCAAACAGCAGGAGCAGCAGTCCAAGGCATTGCTGAAGCAGCGCCAGGCAGGACCAGGTGCGGCCTCCGAGGACGACGACCAGGACGAAGAGTCGCCCAATAGCCTGGAGCCCGACGCGCTACTGGGTACTAGCGGCTCGGGCGGGCTCAACACGCCGGCGGACATTGCCGGCGTCGTCGTCGCAGCGTTCGTCGTCCTGCTCTTCATGCGGCAGGTGCTGGCGACAACCGGGCTGACGGGCTTGGCACAGCTCCTCGACTCGCTGATCGCGTATCTTCCCAATGCGCTCGTGGCGGTGGTCCTGCTTGGCGCTGGTTTGTGGGCAGGCCGTTGGGCGCATGCGCGCGTCGATGAACTGACTCGCAACAGCACGGATCGCATCGCAAAGGCGCTCGGTAGCGTCTCGCACGTCGGGATCGTCGCGTTTGCCGGGATGATGGCCATGCAACAGCTGGGGGTGGGGCGTCAGCTCATTGCTATCGCCTTTGCGTTGCTACTGGGGTCGGTGTGTCTCGCGGCAGCACTCGCCTTCGGCCTGGGCGGGCGCGACGTGGCCGCGAAGATCCTCGACAAAGAGTACCAACGGCGCCAGCGCGGGCAGTAACCGAGTTTCCGCTACCCGGCGTCCGTTCCGGCCGCGAAGATCGAACGTGGCTAGGCGGTTGCATTTGGCCGTCCTGGAAAACGCTCCAGGGCGGCCGAGAGCAGCGTTCCTACGGCGAATAGCGCGAGCACGAAAGCCCAGCTGGCCAACCCGCTTTCAGGCACCAGCCCCAGGGCGTCCAGCATGCCCAGGGCGCAGAGGTGGAGCACGTACACAAACAGCGCGTGCCGGCCGACCAAACGTAAAGCCAGAGTAGAGCGGCCCAAGAAGAAACGCTTCGGCACCATCAAGAAGAATCCCAAGAACGCCACCATGGGGCCGAAGAGCGCCACGGCGCCACGCGTGCTGTGGTTCCAGAAGTGCACCGCCGAAAGCGGCGCGGTCTGCCACCTGCCTGACACTACAGCCGTCACGAAGGACTCACCCTTCAAGTCGCGGTATTGCGAAGCGTGAGTGGTCGTGAAATCGCCATCGACCCACAGCGCCAGACCCGACACGATTGCGGTCAGCAGTGTGAGCCGCCACAGAGTTCCGCGACGATCGCGAAGCACGCCCCGCGCGATGATCGCGCCGAAGGCCGCGTGCGAGACGAGCGGCACGCTTCCGCCGGGGCCGGCATTCACACCCGAGACACTCTTGCCCCAGGCTTCAAGAGCAAAGGTGATGAGCAGTCCCAGCACGCTGACCCCCACCAGCCAGGGTTCCGGAGCGCTGCGGCACAAACACACGCCAACGACCAACATCGAAAGCGCGATGACCTGCAAGATGCCGCTCGACAGCAGCAAGTCGGGCAGACCAATGCCGTATTGGAGAACAAATAGGCCGATGCTGAGCGCATAGAGCTGAGCGCCGCGACGGAGAGCCTTGCGCCACCACAAAGCCGGGCTCGATCGAGCCGCAAAAGCAAGCACCACAGAATAGCCGGCGACGAACAGAAACAGCGACGTGATGAAGGGTTCCACGTCCATGAAGAAGTCGAGGGCCGCTTCTGCGCTGCCAACGCCGCTACGGCTTGTCGGCAGCTGTATGCGCCGCACGTGCACGGCGAACATCATCAGTACCGCCACGGCGCGCAGCACGTCTAGGCCGGGTTCGCTGCGCTCGTGAGACTTCGAAATGCTGGCCATTGTCCGCCCGTGGGTCATTTCCCGCCGATGCCGTCAGCGCCGACCCCCTGCTGAGGTAGAATGGTGGCACCCCGATGTCGAACGACAATGCACGCTTGGGCGCTCTGGCCGTGTCCCTTGCCCTTGCGGCGCTGAGTTGCGGTGCGTCCTCGGACGAAGAAGCTCCCAGTTCTGGTGGCAGCGGCGGCGCGGGCGGCAGCGGCGGCGTGAGCGTGAGCGATGGCGGTTGGGCCGCCAATGCCGGAGCCGGCGGAGCGACAGGAGGCACAGGTGGTCTTGCGCCGCTGCCCTGTGATCCGGGCTGGTCGTTCTCTCAAGATCCGGCACAAGTTGGAACGACCTTGAAGGTCAGCTACACAAACGACACTGGCTTCGCGTACGTAGACCTGAGTGTCAGTGGCGCTGGGGCCCCGACTGCCAGCTGGGCGGGCGTTGCGGGCAAGGGCCCGTACACCTGGAGCTACGACGTGCAGGGACACGGCGCGGGCGTGCTGGACTTCACATTCCGCAAAGACAAGGACGGTAGCAACCCCGGTACGGTGGTGGCCATCTGTCAGGTCTATTCCCAAGACGGTTCGTCGACCGGAGGCACCGGCGGCTCAGGGGGGCCAGGCACCGGCGGCGGCAGCCCGGGCGGAACTAGCAGCGGTCCCCCTCCGGCGAATCGCTATGGCATGGGCTACGTGAACGAAGGCAGCGCGGCGGATCACGATCTCACCGCGAAGCTCGCCGGGCCCGGTGGCTGGGTCACGGTGATCTTTGCTGACATCAAGCCCGGGCGAACCAGCGCGGATACGGGTTGGAAGAACTCGATTGCTGACGCGTACGCCCGGGACTTGATTCCGGTGATCCGCATGGCGCCACCCTGGGGCGACCGCAACGTGCGCAACATGGGCGAGAGTCCAACGTCCTACAAAGCGCTGGCCCTAGCCTACAAAGCGGTGATTGCGGACCTGCCGAAACGGGCGGACTGGCCGCTCTATGTGCAGGTGCACAACGAACCGAACCTTTGTTACGAATGGGTCTGCAGCAGCGGTTCGTTGACCGCCCAGCAGACCGCTGCGGAATACGCAGCGCTGCTCCGGGATGCGGCGGACGCATTGCACTCCCTTGGCGATAGCCGAATCAAGGTGCTCAATGGAGCTCTGGCCCCGGGCGGAGTGAATTCCTGTGATTGCGCGACCCAGAACGGTCCACCGGGAACGCTTGCCGCAACGTTTTTGGGCTACATGAAGAACGCAGTGCCGGGCGTGTTCGACAAGATCGACGCCTTCGCGTCGCATTCGTATCCGTCCAAAGGCGAAGGCTGGGGCTTCTTCTGTCCTGCTTCCGAGGCCAACCCCGGCTTGAAGTACTTCGAGAAAGAGCTGGCCGCCATCGGCAAACCCAATATGAAGGTGTTGGTTACCGAGACGGGCTGGACCATCCAACACGAGAGCTACAACTGGTCCCGGGACCAAGTTGCGGATTTCACCGTGGATGCGCTGAAGAGCGTGTGGCTCACACACCCGAGCATCTTGGGCATCACGCCCTTCATCTTGCGCGATAGCAGTTGGGACAAGTTTGGCTGGGTGCAAACCAACGGCAGCCCATACCCCGTGTATACCAAGGTGCGTGCGCACCGCTGTTCGGCTCCAGGCGCGAAAAACTGCAACTAGTGGGACCGCCCTAGTTGTTCTTGATGGCGCCCGCGGGGGGCGGAGGCGACGGGACGGTGTCCCGCATGTCGTCGCTGTCCGGTGGTAGCTCTTCGGGCACCTCACCGGCGGGCGGGCGAAGGGTTTCTGCTTCCGGCGGCTCGGACTCTGGCCAGGTCTCGATGCTGTCCTCGTTCACCCAGGTTGGCCGCATGCTGGGCAACACGGTGTCGCGGTCGTCGGGATCTGACGACTGCTTCGCGCGCGCCTGCTCCGTAACAACTTTGATGGATGACTCTGGCCCAACTGACATTGGTAAAATCTCGCCTTGGCCCGCCCCAGACCCAATCTGGCCTGCGCATACTGGCAAAAGTCGGGGCGTCGCGCAACGCGCCCGTGGCGCTCGTGGGCGCGCCCGTCCGTGCACCCGCTGGTGCACCCGCTAGTGCATGAGGGGCGCAGTATCGCTGGCTTCGACCACGAGAAGTGGCCAGGCGGCGTCGTCCCGCTTCCAGCTACCGTCGCCCTCGGGTCTCAAGTCGATCCGTACGTCGTAGCTACCGACGACTGGCGGCACCGGCAAACCGTAAGTCCTGATGCGATATCGCGGAGTTATGGGGCGGTGTTTGAAGCCATCCGTGTAGGTTTCGAGACCGGATGTGCTCACGAGTGCGACCCGAGCCTCGAACTCCTTGCCCACCTCTTCCCCGCTCAGCAAGAAGTACGCGTGGATCTCGAGGGGCAGAGCGCCGCCCTGAGGTGGAGGCGCGCCTGGCGGCACGTTGATCTGCTCGACCAGGTTGAAGAGCGTCACATTGTTCGATTGCTGGTCCAGCGAAGAGCCGGAGCACAAAGTGAGCAAATAGCAGCGAGGCATGTCGAAATCGAAGCGCGAGCAGCGAACGGAAGCAACGGGCGGCTTAGCGCGATCCTCACGGCGCCGCGAGCCAGAAGTGGGTGCCGGTGGAAAGGAGCGCGATGGCGTCGAAACCCACTGCAAAGATCAGCAGGCCGATGCCGTAGACCACCGCACGCACGGCGCCCGTGGAGCGCGCGGCGGGCAGCATGCCCTCGGCCCTCAAGAACGCTTCCGTGCCCAAGCTCACGTGGAGTGAGATCGCCGCCACCCCCAAGGTGTATGCCAGTGCCCAAAGGGGCACACCAAAGCCGATGGTGCTTGAGAGCGCCCGTACTAGCTCCAACTGCGTGGCCTCCCGCGTCACCATGCCGCGCAACAGCGGGACTCGAATATGCCAGCCGTGAAGCACCACGAAGCCAAGGCTGAGCCACGCCGCCGCGGCTCCGACTTTCTGCGCGCGCGACCGTGGCGGCCGTGGTGGCCGGGACCCACTCCGGCGTAGCGCGTCACGAAGCGCGTAGGCCACGTGAAAACCGAGGGGCAGCCACACCAGCGCGACCTCCAGCGCCAGGGAGCTCTGCCCCCGCTCGTCGGCGCCGCCCCGGTGAGCGTCCACCATGTGCAAGATCACGAACGCCAGCAGCGGAATGACGCCCGCAAGCTCGAAAGCGCGCCGCGCTGCGGAGCGCGGTGCCCCTTTTGTTGACGAGTCCGTGGACGCGCGTGACATGCTTCTTGCGTGCGACCATACCGCGAACGTTGCGTCTGGGGCTGCACGACGAGCAGTCAGCGCGTTGTGTGCGGCCGCCTCATCGCCGTGGCGGCATCGGTCCTGCTGCTGTCCTTGGGCTGTGGGGGAGGCTCTGCCGACCCCAATGCCCCACGCACTGCTCTCGCGACGAGCTTGGGCGCCCAGCAGGATTTCCGCACGCTCAAGCGCAAGTGGCTCGACGCTGAAGACGGCAAACGCCCAGCGTTGGAGAAGGACCTGCGCGCGTACATCCAGCGCTACCCCAAAGAGCCCAAGAGCCGGCTCGTCCAGGTGTACTTGGCTTGGGTGCTCGTAGAACGCGGACATCTGGCGCCGGCGCAGGCCCTGGTGCGGCAAGTACGGCAGGGTGCACCTGGCAGCACCCGAGACTTCGCAGCCGTGGTCGAAGCTGCCATCCATCTGCGGCGTGGGGACCCCACCGCTGCCTTACGCTTGCTCGACCCGCTGGCCGACAAGCTAGTGGATAGTGATGAACGACTCCTGCTGGGAGAACAACGTGTTCGGGCCGCCATGGCCGCGCGCCGTCACGGCGAGGCCGTGGACTTCATGGTTGCGTGGCTTGCGGGCGCGAGTCCGGAGGATCGCGACGCCGTGCAAGTGCGTGCGAGCTACTTCTTGGGAAAGCTCGACGCGCCCGCGCTGGAACGCGGCCTTGGAAAGCTACTGCGCGACGAAGAAAAGTACGGCGACAGTTCGTCCCGCGCGAAGGTGCGTGAGTGGATGAAGAAGGCCATCGTGGACCGCCTGGTGCGCGACGCCATCGACCACGACGACGCCAGACTCGCTCGGCGACTGGTGGACTCTGGCGTGCGTTCGACGAAGCGAGGCGAGTTGGCTCCGGCGCTGGCGCGTCTGGCCGCACGCGGTGAAGTGCGTCCCAGGGTACTGGGGCGGCAGCTTGGCTTCGTGCTCAGCACGAGAAACGGCACCAGTTCGCAGCGTTCTGCGGAAATCGTCCTCGGCATTTCGCGTGCTTTGGGGCTGCCGGAGCGGGCAAAGGACCCCGGCGCCGTGCGCATGGTCACGGCGGACGACCCCGGCGGTGAGGGCGATCTGGTGACGGCGCTTTCACAGCTTGCCGGCGATGGCGCCAGTGTCCTTGTGGCCGGCATCGACGAAAGCGCGGCGCGCGCGGCGTCTAACTACGCGGAACAGGCGCGCATTCCTACCATCGTGCTCGCTGCCTTTGATGCGCCCAGTGCGCTTCGTTTCACCTTCGTGATCGCGCCCCCACAGTCCGCAGACCGAAAAGCCCTTGAAGCCGCGGCCGCCGCGCGGGGCACATCCCCCGTCGTGGTGGTCGGGCCCGGCGGTGTCTCCTGCGACATCACCACCAAACAAGCCGGATTCTCTCGATTCCCGGTGCAAGAATGGAAACGTGATGGCGTCGGCATGTTGCTCTTCTTGGGCGACGAATCGTGTACGCGCAGTGTGTTGCGCGACACGCGCGCGCTGGGCCTCTCCCCAATTCTGGGCTTGGGGTTTGAGTCGGCGACGCTCTTCGCGGAACTGTCGGCACGAAAGGTCATGGTCGCCACGGCGGGTAGCCACTTGAAGGCCGGGGGCGCGTCGGCCGCACCCGCCGGATGGGATCGCATGCTGAGCTGGTTCGGTGCGCTGGGCCATGATGCTGCATTGCTTTCGGCACGCGCCGTCGCCGACTTGCCCTTAGAGCGGGTGGACGAACGCGACGCAGTCCGACAATTGCATCAACTCGCGCGTGACCGCCTCGCGCGGGCGGAAGCCGCGCTGTTGACCACCGAAGCCCGTGGCTTTTCCGGTAAACAAGTGCTCCCGCGGACCGTCACTTTGCGCCAGAGCCCGGGGCTGTCGCCATGAAGCTTCATCTCGAGCTACCGACCCGGCGATCCACGACGCGCCTTGCAGGCCGGATGGCTCCGTTGCTCCAAGCCGGAGATCTGTTGGTGCTCAGCGGCGAATTGGGCGCCGGCAAAACGTTCTTTACTCGCGCCCTGTGCCGCGCCCTGGGGCTTTCGGCGCGGGTGCGCGTCACGAGTCCAACGTTTTCGTTGGTGCACGAGCTGGACACGCAGCCGCCCATGCTACACGCGGATCTGTATCGACTTGAGCACGGTCG
Organism: uncultured Myxococcales bacterium; assembly: GCA_937872925.1. GTDB lineage: Bacteria > Myxococcota_A > Polyangia > Polyangiales > Polyangiaceae > JACKEA01. The sequence goes on from CALMUT010000157.1 coordinate 17,951, forward strand.
GGATGTGCGGGAGCTCGGCCTCTTAGAACGCCGCGAAGAGGGATACCTGGTGGTCGTGGAGTGGGGCGAGCCCTTTCTCGATGCACTGGGAGGAGATGCGCTCGTACTGTCGCTGGTGACAGCGCCTCGGTCCGTTGCCCTCCACGCGACGGGCAAGCGTAGCGAGGAGCTCCTGTCGCGATTGCTCGCGCCCCCCTCGCTCACCACCAGCCCCGGAGGAGTCTTGTGAAGCGGCGAGGGCGCGCTAGCACGCTCAGCCACAAGGCACCCAGCTCTAGCCCGGTTTCCTGCACCCCCACGTGATTATGGGCCGCCGGTCCAGTTTTTGGTCATACTCCGGCGAAGTTGAGCGTGTCCGAAGCAACTCCCGACGCACCAAGCGCGACCCAGCGCGTTTTCAGCGCCGTCTTCGACGGTCCGCTTGCGTTATTCGAGGGCTTCGGCCAAGCGCTGATCCTCACCTTCCGAACCCTGGCGTGGATGGTGCGTCCACCCTACCGACCGGGGCAGTTGCTTCTGGCGATGGACTTCATCGGCGTGCAGTCGATCTTCATCGTTTCTCTGACTGGGATCTTCAGCGGCATGGTCCTCGCTCTGCAGATGGTGCACAGCTTGCGCCAGTTCTCGGCCGAGGGGACCGTCGGCGCTATCGTCGCCATTTCGCTGTTCCGGGAGATCGCGCCGGTATTCGCGGCGCTGATGGTCACCGCACGTGCCGGCAGTGCCATGGCCGCCGAGCTCGGCAACATGCGTGTCACCGAGCAAATCGACGCGCTCGTCACCATGGGGGTGAGCCCAGTGCAGTACTTGCTTTCGCCGCGCATGCTCGCGTCGGTGCTGATGGTGCCGCTGCTCTGCGTGCTCTACAGCTGCGTGGGCATGTTCGGAGCCTACATCGTGGCGGTGAACTGGCTCAGCATCGACCCGGGGACCTTTCTGTCCAACATCGAGAAGTATCTGCAGCTAAAAGACTTCTGGATGGGGGAAATCAAAGCCACCGTCTTCGGCTTCTTGATCAGCGCGATCTCCTGCCGGCAGGGGTTCTTTGCTAGCGGTGGTGCTCGCGGCGTTGGCCAGGCGACCACCAAAGCCGTGGTGCAGAGCGCGGTCGCCATCCTGATCGCGAACTACTTCATCACGAACTGGCTGACGGACCTTTGAGTCCAGGGCGCTAGGCCTGCGGGAGTCCGTTGTGGCGTCGGTCGCCACATGCCAGGCTGCGCGCATGGAAATCGCGGTTGTGATGTTCGAGGGGGTGACCGCTCTGGACGCGGTGGGGCCCTACGAAGTGCTCCAGCGGCTGCCGGACGCCACTGTGAAATTTGTCGGACACGAAGCCGGCCAAGTCCGAACCGACAACGGCTTCTTGGGGCTGGGGGTGGACTACGGCTTCAACGACGTCACGAGCCCGGACGTTGTTGTTGTGCCTGGTGGCATCGGCACGCGCGCTTTGGTGAATGACGAGGTGATGCTCAGCTGGCTTCGGCGCGTGCACGCGATGACGCGGTACACGACTTCGGTTTGCACGGGGTCGCTGCTCCTGGCCGCTGCAGGCTTACTCAACGGCGTGAAGGCGACGACGCATTTTTCGGCCGTGGGGCTGCTGGAGAAATACGGCGCGCAGCCGACCTCCGCGCGGGTTGTGGCGGTCGGCAAGATCGTCACTGCCGCCGGAGTTTCCAGCGGGATCGATATGGCGCTTCAGCTCGCGGAAATGCTCACCGATCAAACGACGGCAAAAGCGCTCCAGTTGATGATCGAATATGATCCGCAGCCACCCCACGACGCGGGCGCGTTGCACAAGGTCGACGCCGCCGTGATGGAACGTGCCCAAGAGCTTTCGAGACTTCGGAGCTAGGCTTCTGTCGCCTTGTCCTTGGGGTCACGCGACCTGCCGAGTTTGCTCACCCCCATGCGCCGTCCAGCGGCTGACCGGCCACCTCGCCGAGGCATCGCGTGCTAGCCTGGCGCCGTGTTGCGTCGCTGCGGACTCGTCGCCGGTATACTGGGGTTCCTGCTCGTGGCTTGCGGCTCCAAAACGGGCCTGAAAGTCACGCCATGCGATCCCGATGCCGGTGCGTGCTGTACGCCCGCTGCGGAGATCTGCAACGGCCTGGACGACGACTGCGACGGTGCCATCGACGACGGCATTGCCTGCTTCACATTGAACGGCAGAAGCATCCAGCCCGTGCCAAGCGTGGGCTGTGGCACGGGCTGGTATCGCTACGACTTTCCTGACTCCCAGAGCGCGAACCCCGCCCCGGATATCCGCCGCTCCGGCGGCGTCGTGATCGCGATCCAAGCTGGATCCGAGTGTGGCGCCGCGCACATCGCCGTGATTGCCGATTTGCCTCAAGACGGCTCGGGTGGGCAGCTCGACGCAGACTTCCAGATCACTCCCGCCGCCGCGGGCGGCATCGAGATCGGCGACGAACCCGGCGAGTGCGTCTACGACGCCGCGTCCGGCAGTGGTCGCTGCGAGTGGGTGTGGCAGCCCTGTTGCACCGACGGTGTGTTGCTGGGCAGCTTCGGCCAGGACGCATGCGTGCGCCTCACCCTGAGTGGCGCGGTGGGTGTGTCGAACCCTGTCGTGCTCGATGGCGCCAGCGGCGTCGTGCCGCAAAGCTTTGGCTCAACCTTGGAGATCTGTTCGCAGCTCCGACCCAAAGTGCCCTGAAGATTGTTCCCCACGTGGAACAATCTATGCCACATCACGCATCTAGTGCAGGTGTGGAATAATGCGCACGATGCCAGTAGAGGCAGCGGATGCAAACCACAAAAAAGACGCTACCCCAGCGTGCAGTGACCCTGCGCCGTGCAAATGCGCGTGGCCACGCGAACCACGGTTGGCTCGACTCTCACCACACATTCTCTTTTGCCGACTACCACGATCCGGCGCAGATGGGCTTTCGAGCGCTGCGCGTGATTAACGACGATCGAGTGGCGCCCGGGGCGGGATTTCCCACGCACCCGCACCGCGACATGGAGATCGTCTCTTACGTGGTGGAAGGTGCGTTGGAGCACAAGGACAGCGAGGGCAACGGCTCCGTCATCGTGCCTGGCGACGTGCAGCGCATGAGCGCCGGATCTGGCATCCGGCACAGCGAGTACAACCACTCCAAAGACCACCCTGTGCGTTTCTTGCAGATCTGGATCTTGCCGAACGCTCGCGGCGGCGCGCCGGGTTACGAACAGAAGCACTTTCCTCCGCAGGAGCGCCGCGGCGCGCTGCGACTGGTTGCGTCAGCGGACGGCCAACACGGCTCCGTCGCTCTGCGCCAAGATGTGCGCATCCATGCCGGGCTACTCGCTGCGGCAGACGCCGTCACGCACAGCTTCGCGGAAGGCCGGCACGGCTGGCTGCAGATTGTTCGAGGTAATGTGCGAGCGCTCGAGCATTCCCTGGGCGAGGGCGATGGCCTGGCGCTGAGCGGCGTGTCGGAGTTGCCCATCGTCGCCGGCGATAGTGCCGAGTTTCTCCTCTTTGATCTGGCATGACAGGCGTAAGCATGAAAAAGCCCGCAATCACCGAATACGACTTGCACCCACTCGTGGCAGAGCGCTGGAGCCCCCGCGCGTTTTCCGACGCACCGGTCAGCGAAACTCAGCTGCGCGTGCTGCTCGAAGCCGCCCGTTGGGCCCCGTCGTGTTTCAACGAGCAGCCCTGGCGCTTCGTGGTGGCGCGGCGCGAACAAGCAGAGGCCTTCGAGCGAATGCTCTCCTGCTTGAACGAAAAGAACCAACTCTGGGCCGCACGGGGCGCAGTGCTCGTCATCACGGCTGCTGCGAAGAACTTCTCCCAAAGCGGAGCGCCCAATCGACACGCATGGCATGACGTGGGGCTCGCGGTGGCGCAGCTTTCGTTGCAGGCGACGGCGCTGGGCCTGAGGCTGCATCAGATGGCGGGGTTCGCTGCGGATCGCGCGAAAGCGCTGTACGCTATCCCCGACGATTTCGAAGCCGTGACCGCGCTGGTCATCGGGCACCCTGGTGACGCGGGGGACCTGCCGGAGCCGCTGCGGCAGCGAGAACTCGCAGCCCGCGAACGCAAGCCCCTCGCAGAGTTGGCGTTCGCAGGAACCTGGGGCACCGCGCTGTAGGCGTTTCTTTCGGGCGCTCAACTACGCTCGGAGTGCGCGCCCAGCCGCGGGGTCTGAGCCCCGGTCATTCGAAACGCGTGCTGCAATGAGGGATTAGTGCGGCAGTCCCGCCCCCAGGCCACGACCCCAAACCCAAGCATCTGGCCGCACGCACCATCGCGGGCTACAAAGAAGCCCCCGATGCAGAAGACTGACGTAAATAGCGGCATTAAGGCCGCGCCTGAGCAGGTGTCGCGGGCCTTCCTGCGTCGCGAGCGGGTGCGGGTGCGCACGCTGCGTCGCATTTTGGGAGTCTTGCTGTTGCTGCTCCCGGCCATTGCCGTAGTGGTCTTGGATTTCGGCAGGCGATCCGAGCGGCTGCTGCAGCTTGAAGGGGTCTATCGCTGGACCTACGTGGGCGCCATCGTCGAAAGTGCCGCGGTCTGGGGCCTGTTGCTTTACGCGGCGAGTCGGCGGCGCGGGGCGATGCGCTGGGTTGCGGCGGTGCTGTTCGTATTTGCGCTTACCTTCAGTTTTGGCGGCCAGAAGTATTTCTTCGACCAGTACAATGCGTATCTGAACGTTGATGTGTCGCTGTTCGCGTCCAATTTCACGGACAGCATCATCAACCAGCTGTCTGCGGATATCGGTAACTATCTGTGGGCGAAGCTGCCGCCCTTCGTGGTGGCCATCGCGCTGATCTTCATTGGGCGTCGCCTGGTGCGTCCGGCGCGCTTCAAGGCGCGTTTTGCCGTGGTGCTTGCTCCGCTGCTCTTGGTGGGCTCGTTTTTCATTCCCACGCAGCACCGTCACATCCAGGCCAGCACGCCGGACGTCTTGTATCTGCATGCGGTGGGCGGGTTGATTCGCACGCAGCTTGGGCTCACGGACCAGTCCAACCAAATGCGCCCGCGGGCGCGGGAGTCGCTGCCGGTGCCGCCGCTTTCCGTGGCGAAGGGGCCGCAACGCAACGTCATCTACGTGCTGCTCGAGAGCGTGCGCGCCGACGCGACCTGCATCGAATACGACCCTGAGTGTCAGCGCACAGGCGCCACAAATCGACTGATGCCGGAGCGGTTTGGCTTTAACCAAATGCGCTCCATGGCGTCATGCACTGCGATCTCCTTAGCGGTGACCTGGTCTGGCCTCGCTCCCAACGAAGACCGAGACATGCTGCATACCTGGCCGCTGGTCTTCGACTACGCCAAAGCCGCCGGCTACGACACCGCCTATTGGACCAGCCAGAACATGCTGTTCGGAAACGCGCGGCTGTGGGTGAAGAACCTGGGCGTGAGTAAGTTTGTGAGTGCCACGGAACTGGAGCCGACGGCGGACCTCGACATGGGCGCACCGGAGGGGCTCCTTGCGGATCATGTCAACGCCGCCATTGGCGAACTGAAAGAGCCGTTCTTTGCCGTGGTGCACTTTTCCAACGTGCACTACCCGTATCACGTCGACCCGAAGATGCCGCAGCCGTTTCAGCCGTCGACCACCAGCAAGGCGCCGGATGAGAACGGCTCGTTCTTCAACCACTACCAAAACGGCGTGCATCAGCAGGACATTCACCTGGCGCGCATTCTCGAACGCATTCGAAATAGCGACTTGGGCAAACGCACCGCCATCTTGTACACAAGCGACCACGGCGAGGCGTTTCGTGAGCACGGTCAGATGGGACATACCTTCAGCGTTTTCGACGAAGAGATCCACGTGCCGGCGTGGATCCACGCATCTGAAGGCATTCTGACGGACGCCCAAAAAGAGAATCTGAAGAAGAAGAAGGACGCCTATCTATTCCACGTGGACATCGCGCCAACATTGCTGGATTTGATGGGCGTGTGGGACGATCCGCAGATCGACAAATACAAAGCGCGCATGCCCGGCACGAGCATGCTGCGCCCGGAGCTAACGACCCAAGCGCTAGCGATGACCAACTGCGCCGGGGTGTGGAGCTGCGCTTTCGAGAACTGGGGCTTCATGAAGCAGAATATGAAGCTTGAGGCCCGGGCTTGGGATACGGGTTTCCACTGCTTTGATGTGGCGGCAGATCCCGAAGAGAAGAACAACCTGGGCATCGCGGCCTGCGGAGAATTGCACCAGAAGACCTTGGATACCTTCGGTCGTCTGCCCGGCCGTAAGAAGTGAGTGCGGAGCACTGAAGGCAGAAGAGATGAGAGTTCTGATCTTCGCCGCTTGCGGAGGGCTCGGGACTGGCCCGGGGGCATCGCCGCGGGCTCTTCGAGGTGGTCCAGGTTGATGCACGCCCCAGCCGCCAGTAAATAGTGGGGGGCGATCCTGTGCCACTCCCCAGAAAATTCACGCCTTATCTGGCGAGCGTCCTCACGAGTCCGCGTGTCTGGGGCTGGCGGCGCGCCGCTTTCGAGTTCCGGCGCAAGCTCTCCGCCAGACCGCACCAAGTTCACTACTTTCATCAAGTCGACGATCCGTATTCCCATCTAGCCGCACAGACGTTGCGCCGCTTGTGCGAGCTGTACGACGTAAGTTTGGTGCCGCATTTGGTCGGACCGCCGGCGGATTCCGCTGCTCCGGAGCGTGAACGCCTGGAGGCCTTCGCTCGCAAAGACGCCGCTGACGTCGCGCCACACCTGGGGCTTGCGATGCCGCGTCAACGGGCACGTCCGGATGCGCAACTGATCGCTCTGGCAAAGCAGATCGTTGCGGCGGCGCTCGAAGGAGAAGCGTTCTTGGACGTCATCGTCGCGGTTGGCGTCGCGCTGTGGTCTTCGGACGGCTCGGCCATGCAAGAGCTCGCGTCCAAGTTTGGTACGATCGACCCTGACGCGGCGGTGTCTGCCCTGAAACAAGGCGATCGCGAGCGAGAGAAGCGCGGCCATTATTTCAGCGCCATGTTTTACTACGCCGGCGAATGGTACTGGGGCGTCGACCGCCTGGGCTATCTCGAGCAGCGGCTCACGCAGCTCGGTGCGTGCCGCTCCGAAGTGGACGCCGGCCCGATCGTTAATCGGGGAGAACACGGGGAACACGGGGAACGCGCCGTCGACACGGAGTCTTGCCAGCGAATCACCCTGGAAGTGTTCTTTTCCGCGCGCAGCCCGTACAGCTACATCGTGCTCGAGCCCGTGATGGACCTCGCGCGGAGATTGCCCATCGACGTCGTGGTGCGGCCCGTATTGCCGATGGTGATGCGCGGGCTCGCCGTGCCGCGATCCAAGAAGTTCTACATCCTGACGGACGCGAAGCGTGAAGCGGACCGCCTTGGTGTGCCCTTCGGCCACGTATGCGACCCCCTGGGTCGACCGGTGGAACGCCTGTACTCCCTGGTGCCCTTCGCGCGGTCCCGCGGGCGGGACAAAGAGCTGCTGCTGGCGTTCACTCGAGCGGCTTGGGCCGAGGGTGTGGACACGGGGTCGGATGCAGGAATCAAGACGGTCGTGGAGCGCGCGGGTCTGCACTTTGACGAAGCTCGTGCTCATCTGGATCAAGACAACGGGTGGCGCTCCGAGGTCGAAACAAACCGTGCCGACCTGCTCGACCTCGGCCTATGGGGCGTGCCGTGTTTCCGCATCCGCGGTGACGGCGAAGAATCAGACTTTGTCAGCTGGGGACAGGACCGACTCTGGCTCGTTGAGGCCGCGATCCGCGAGCGTCTGCAGTAGATTGCCCGGCTTCAAGAGCCGCCGCCCCCCGGATCCACAGGCGCGGCCCTCAGCTGCGCAGCTCGTCGCGGCCGGCTGCCGCGACAGAGCCACGCTGGGCCACTACTCAGCTACACCAAACGCCATTGGCCTTCTCACACTGGGACTTCAACGAGGCCGCGTTGCCGCTACCCGTGTAGTAGCAGGTGTCATATTTGACGGCGCTGTTGTAGCAGCAACCCAGGTCCGCCTTCGGGCAACCGGAGCCATCCGTCCACGTGCCGGTCTGATTGCACACAGTCTTCAAGATGTCGGCGACGCCAGCGGCTGAGTATTGCTTGCAGGTCTTGTCGGGATTCACGCAATGTGCCGCCACATTGGTCCCGCAGGCGCCCGCGCCACCGGCGCCGGCACTCCCAGAGGCTCCGGCACTCCCTGAGGAGCCCGCGGCACCGCTTGAACCAGCCGCACCCGCGGTTCCGCCCGCGCCGCCGGACTGACCCCCGCCGCCTGAGCTGCCCGCAGTTCCGGCACTGCCGGAAGAACCTCCGGCACCCGCGCTGCCGGAGGAGCCACCGGACGCGGAACTACCGCCGGATCCTCCACTGCCTCCCCCGCTATCGTCGCTACTGCAGGCGACAGCGAAGCAGCTGCACGTTGCCAGAAAGACCCAAAGCGAACCCAAAGTTGACTTTTTCATGATCCGACAAGAGTGCCATTCCTGAAATCGCTTCGTCAACCTTGCGTCGTCCGCGCGAGAGGCTGCGGGCGGCGAGGCTTTGAGGCTGACGTCCGGCAGCGAGTCCGCGGAGCTCGCGGACGCCATCGACGACCATGCGATCGCGCGAATACGAGTCCGTGTCCTTTTGGCTCGCGTCTTTGGCTCGCGTTTTCGCTCGGGTTTTCGCCGCCTGGAAAGACGGGGCGACTCGTCCTATGACTTGAGAGTGAGCAGCGCATTTCCCTCCCTCGTCATCCACGCCGATCGCTTCGAAGCCCAGGGCCCCTTTGCCGAGGCCCAAGCGGCGTTTTTGGATCCGGACGCTGCTGAGGTCGCGCGGCTGTCGAAGTTGCTGACCGAAACGCGGGCTGGCGTGGTCGCGCACTTCTACATGGATCCAGAACTTCAGGGCGTGCTGACCCGCGCGGGGCAGGAGCATATTGCGATCTCGGATTCTTTGGCGATGGCGGACAGCGCCATCGACATGGTCGAGGCCGGCGCACGCTTTGTCGTGGTGCTTGGCGTGGACTTCATGAGCGAGAACGTGCGCGCGATGCTGGACGCCGCGGGCCACGCCGCGACCCCGGTGTACCGAGTCGCTGAAAAGGCCATCGGCTGTTCGTTGGCGGAGTCGGCGGAGTCCGACGCTTACGCCGCGTACCTGACCCAGGCGTCCCAGACCGCTCCGTCCCTGCACGTCGTGTACATCAACACCAGCTTGGCGACGAAGGCGCAGGCGCAGGCGTTGGTGCCGACCATCACGTGCACGTCCAGCAACGTGGTCAAGACCGTGTTGCAGTCCTTCGCGCAGGTTCCCGACCTGCACGTGTGGTTCGGGCCGGATACGTACATGGGGCAAAATTTGTACGACCTGTTCCGGTCGCTGACGGAAATGCCCGACGACGCCGTGCGCGCAGTGCACCCAGCTCACGACCGCGAAAGTGTGCGCGCGGCGCTTTCGCGCTTCCACTTTTTCAAGCAGGGCACCTGCGTGGTGCACCATATGTTCGGTAGCGCCGTGGCGGACCGTGTCGTCGCGGACTACGCCGACGCGCACGTCACTGCGCATCTGGAAGTGCCCGGGGAGATGTTCCGGGTCGCCCTCGACGCTCAGCGAGCTGGGCGAGGCGTTGTGGGGTCGACCAGCGACATACTGAACTACATCGACGGGCGCGTGGACGCGGCGCTGGCCGCGAAGAGCTCTGAACGCATCAGTTTCGTTCTGGGTACCGAAGCGGGCATGATCACGTCGATCGTCGACAGCGTGCGGCGGCGGCTCGCGGTGGATGCATCGACGAAGCTTTCCGTAGAGATCGTGTTTCCGGTCGCGAGCGAGGCGATCGCGCAGACGCCGGAGCATGAGCTGCAGGTCGTGCCGGGAGTTGCAGCGGGAGAGGGTTGTTCGACCGAAGGTGGTTGCGCAACCTGCCCGTATATGAAGATGAACAGCTTGGACGCGACGCTTTCTTTGTTGGAGCGCTTGAGCGGACCGCCGTCTGCGCTCGAGAAGTTCTTGCCGCGCAAATACACAGCGCTCGTCAAAGGCCGCGCAGTCGCGGAAATCGGCGGCGAGCCGATCCTGCATATGCGCGCCTTCCAAAAGAGCGGCCGCTTGCCTGACGCGCTGGTTGCGGACATCGCGAGTCGCGCGCTGTCGCAGCCGGCGTAGGCGAGGCAGATCCGCAGTGCGGCGCGCCGCCATCGCGACCGCGCCCGTGGCGACTGCAGAGCGCCTCGCGGCGTGGTGCCGTTTTGTTGTGCAGATCTCGCGCAACTGGAATTGTGCAGCGACCGAGGAAAACGGGCGGGTTCTCGGGTATGTGCATGTGTGAAGCGGTGGGCGTTACAACTACAAATATAATGATTTCAGGCACTTGTAGCTTGAGCAGGCGCTCCCGTTCCTGCACCATGAACCTAGCCGTGACTCTGACACAAATCGCCGTTGCTCTCGCAACCCTCAGCCTCGCTGGGGCTGCTTGGGCCGAAGACGCGCCAAAGGCAGGCAACGGCTTTGGGCTGACGGCCCCGGAATCGAGCTTGCCAGCGTCGCTGGCGCTGCCGGCCGCCGGAAACGTGGCGGAAGTGGCTCCAACGCCCGAGGATGCGGCGCCCAAAAAGGCCGCTTCGCCCAAGCGCAGCTGCACCAGCGCCAGTTGCAGCTACCGCTCGCTGTTGGGCCAGCTGGTGATCACGCGGGACCTCGAGCTGCCGGGCAGCGAGACGGTTGCGGTTCGGCTATTGCCCACATCCAGCGCCCTGGCGGGCAGCAGTCGCTCGACCATCGTGGTGCGTCCTCGACTGCAAGACTCGACGTACGGCTTTCATCTGGCAGCCCGCTTCTAAACGCATCCCATCCCCGCCACATTCGGCGTCACGGTTGCGGGCGCCGCTTTGTCTCGGCTCCCCGGCCGCTTTGTCTCGGGGTCGCCTAGTCCGCGGCGGCTTCCACGCAACCATGGGTCGCAACGCCGCCCGTATCGCGCGTGAACGTCACTGAATATCGTCGAAGCTCGGGAGGTGCCCGAAGTTGAAGCTAATGCCGGCCATGTAGGTCAGGGCCTTGGTGTCGCCAAAGCTCCTGAGAACCGTCACCTCCGGATGCACGGCAAATTTCTTCGACGCACGGATGTTCAAGCCCAGGCCAATGCGCGCGGACAGCCCGTCGATGGTGGTCGCCCGTTCGAAATCACTGTCCCCGATCGAGTCGGCGCTGACGATCGAGTACACGACGCCGGGAGACAAAACGAAGGACAACGCCTCGCTAGCGTTGAAGTCGATCAGTACGGGGCCGTGAAAGTAAAATACGTTGATCGACGTCTCTGTCTCGTTGGTCCCGATCTTCACATTGTACCACTGCACGCCAGGATCCAGCGCAAGGTCGAGCCGGCCTTTGAATAGGTTGACCTTGGTGTCGAAGGCCAGCGACGACAGGTTGTTGACGTGAAAGCCTAAGTCGACCTGGTCAGCGACACCCCAGCGCAGATGGTACGACGGCGGCAGAGGGAGAAAGAACTGGATGTCCGTGGTTTGGGTCGCGCCGGTAGAGTCCGTCGTTTCGGTCTCCGCGTTGAAGCCCCAGCCCTCGGCAGAAATGCCGTGACTGATCTGGCCCTTGGGCGTCGTACGCGCAGTGCCATAGGTATTGACGTTGGGGCAGCCCGTCAGCAGCAAAGGGATCAGAAGCAAAGGGGCCGTCGTCAATCGCTGCATGAGCGAGCCTACGGCCAGCGGCGGCGCGTACTTCCTCGCTTGCAGAGGAATTGAGGGCGCCCGGGCTTCTGGGCTTGCTGCACTCACGCCCGCATTCCGGGGCAGTCCGGGGGCGGCGCTTTAGGCGGGGGGCGGCCGGTCACCCTTGGGCACTGCGGCGTTGCATTTCTCGGCGAAGAACTCGCCGCTCTTGGCGTCGGCCAAGTTGAGCTCGAAGTCCGGAACCGCGGACGCCGCGAGCTTGTCGAGCAGTTCAGTCACTTCGCGTTTGCTCAGCCCAACGGCGTCGAGCGCTTCACCGGACAGCGCGCCGGCCTTGGACTCCAGACCGCCGTCCGTTGGCGAGACCAAGCGCCGCAACGCATCGAGCTCCATGCGGCTCATGCGGGAACCGCATACGTCGTAGTCGATCCACGCTTCGTAAGAGAGCGGGGCCACGCGCTTGAGCATTGCCGCCATGATCCGGCCGTACTCCTGGATTTCCCACTGCGCATGGCGATCTACACGCAGCTTCAGGAAGTGCATCAAGTTATGCAGATCGATCTTCCAGTACCACTGGGTATAGGTGGAAAGCGGCAAATCAATGCGTGCCAGCTCCCGGGCGAAGTCCTGGTTGGTCATCCACTCGTAGGCGCCGGCGCTGGCACTTCGGATCTCGTTCCAGCGCGCCACCGCTGCTTGGTAGTCCGCGTCGCTTACGGGCTGCCCGCTACGCCCTTGGTTGTTCTTGCGGCTCTGGGTCTGGAGCTGTCCCGCCTCCGGGGTGTAGAACAGCAGCGGCATCAGGGAATAGCGCCCGCTGTATTCGTTCACATTCGCCGTGCGATGGCGGATCCACTGCCGCGCGACGAACATCGGCATGCAGCAGTGGAACTTCAGTTCGACCATTTCCGAAGGCGTCGTATGCAAATGCCTTCGCAAGTAGCGGAGCAGGCCGCGGGTCATGCTGGCCTTGCGAGTGCCGTAGCCGTAGCTCACGCGTGCGGCCCGCTCGATACAGTCGTCTGTGCCCATGTAGTCGACCAGGGCGACGAAGCCGTGATCGAGCACGGGGAAGTACGCGCCCAAGATTTCTTCGGCGCCCGGCGCCGTCGGCCGCTTGCTTTCGCCCATTACAAGATCTCCGCAATCTGCACGGCGTTGAGCGCTGCGCCCTTGCGTAGGTTGTCGGCAACCACCCACAGGTTGATTGCCCCGGACACGCTCAAATCGTCCCGTACACGGCCCACGTAGACGGGATCCGTATCCGCCGCTGCGAGGGGCTGCGGCTCACCGCCAGGCGTGTAGTCGCCTTCCACTAAGGTGATGCCGGGTGCGTTGCGCAGTAGCTCACAGGCTTCTTTGGCGTTCATGGGGCGGTGGAACTGCGCGTGCACGGCTTCGCTGTGCCCCGTCATCACGGGAACGCGCACACAGGTCGGCGTGACGGCGATCTCCTGATCCTCGAGGATCTTGCGAGTCTCGTTGACCAACTTCAGTTCTTCTTCGGAGTACCCGTCGCTGCCCGGCTTCCAATCCGACAACAGGTTGCACGCCATTTGCGCGGGGAAGATCTCTGCTTTGGGGGTGCGACCCGCCGCGATATCACCTATTTGGGTACGCAGTTCTTCGAGGGCGGCTTGTCCCTTGCCGCTGGTGGCCTGATAGGTCGAGACGACCAAGTGCTTGATGCGCGCCGCGGTGTGCAGCGGTTTGAGCGCGACGACCATTTGGATCGTGCTGCAGTTGGGATTGGCGATGATGCCCTTGGGGCGCACGGCTGCAGCGCCCGGGTTGACCTCGGGCACGACCAGCGGCACCTCAGGGTCCATGCGCCAGGCGCTGGAGTTGTCGATCACGACCGCGCCAGCCTTGGCAGCGATGGGTGCGTACTCACGGGAGGTGCCGGCTCCAGCCGAAAAGAGCGCGATGTCCACGCCGGCGAAGCTCTCGGGGCCCAGAGTCTGCACCGTAAGCTCTCCCCCAGCGAAGGGGAGCTTCTTGCCGGCAGAACGCGCCGAAGCCAGCGCGATCACCTGTTTGGCGGGGAACGCGCGGCGTTCCAAGGTTCTCAGCATCTCTCGCCCGACGACCCCGGTGGCACCCACCACGGCAACGACTTTGCTCATGACTCGACTCCTGAATGCCCGGCCCAATGCCCGGCGGGAAACGTCGGGAACGCTATGCGCGTCGGCCCAGATGCGCAAGTTGCCGGCATTGTCCGCGCCGATTCGCGCTACGCTGCACGCATGCGACGCCGCCCCACGAGCGCAGTTCTGATCGGTGCCCTTCTGGCGGGCTGCGCCGGTCGTGGTGGGGACGTGCGGGCCCCTGAGGATGGCAAGAAGCCTGCCGCCGCAAAGAAGCGCGAAGTGGCGTTTGTGTCACCTGCCCAGGTCTTTGTGTTGCCCGAGCTTTCTACGCCGACCTTCGTTAGCAAGCAGCCCGACAGTTCCAAACGCATGATCGTTTCCGGCATGCGTGTCGTCGATCATTTCGACGGGACCTTGCAGCGCGGTCAGGAGGTATTCCCCGGGTCCCAAAACGTGCAGGCCGCGGAGCTGCCGCAGCGCCTTGGAGGCGGCTTTCTGTTCTATTCGGCGGACAAAGGTTCGACGTCGTTCTGGCGCTCCAAGACTTGGGCGGGAAAGCTGGAGTCCTTTGCCAACGTCGACATGGACGTGGTGCAAGTCGTGGCCGGATTCGACCGCATCTACTTGACCGACCGTCGCTCCATCGACATCGTCGCGCTCGATCCAGACTCTGGCAAGGCGGTGGACCTGGGACCTCTACCGGACGCGGTATCCTACGGCAGCATCGCCATGCTCGACGCTTGGGTTGGCGCCGTAGAGGTTCCGTTTCAAGGGATCTTGGCAACCTTTGACGCCGGCGCGAGCTGGCGAACCGTGCCCATCTTCCCCAGCTATGGCGTCGCGCTGGAAGACGACAAGCTGATCCTCAACACCAGTCGCGGGAAGTTGGAGCTGCGCCCGGACGGCAATCTGGCCCAGGATCAGACTGCAAAGTCCGACGCGCTCTTCGCCGGGGCTGTGCCCGGGGGCATGCAGCTCGCACCGGAAAAAGAGGACGACGAGCCGCCCGTGGTGAGCCCTTCGCCCCTGGGCCGACGTCCGCTGCATACCGCGGTACTGCGCGGTGTTCCCGATTCCAATTCCACGGCTTTGGTGCTGCACGAAGGTGCCGTAGGCCGGGTGCGGCTGCAGGATGGGGCCGTGTTGGATCTGCGTGAGCGTGCGCTTTCGGATGCCACGACCTGCCAAGGGGTTCGGTTGGGCAAGGGCACTGGTTTTGTATGCGGGCAGGAGCGTGGGCGCACCGCGGTGTATGCCGTCGACTCTGCGCTGTCCTTGGTGCAGGTCGCGAGCTACGCAGGGCCACGCTTCGTGGCTTCGAGTGACAATGGCGCGCTGGTCGTTCGAGGGCCTTGCGCGCCCGACGCCGATCCGTCCGAAGGTGGTTATTGCGTGATCGATCGGGAGCTCAAGCGCCGGGAGATCCGCGTCAAAGGAGACGTTGGCGTCGAGCGTGTGGTTGCGCTCCGCGACGGGCGGGTGGCGGTGATCGTGCCACCCCGTCTCGGCGCTTCGGGTTTGGTCACCATCGTAGACAAGGCTGGCGCTGCGACGAGCGTGAAGATCAAACTGCCGAAGGCCGAAGCCTCTGCCCTGGCGCTGCTCAAGAAGGGGCTTTGGCTGGATGGCTTCACGGAGTGGCGAAGCCCGGCGAAGAAGGGCAAGCCCGAACGCTCCTCCCTTGCGGGCTGGGTCGTTGCTGCGGGCCCCTTTGTCGGCGTGCGCATCGATCTCGACGGCAAGTTGCACGTTGGAAAAATCGAAAACGACATCGGCCAGTCTCTGATTTCTGGGCCCCTGGCGCTGGTGAAGGGGCGCGGGGGTCGTGGCGCCGAGAGCACGGATGGCGGCTTCGCGTGGCGCGAGGTTGAGTTGCCGGCAGCTACGTCAAAGACAGCCAACAAGTCGGTGGGTTTCGACGCCCGCGAACAAGGCTGTAGTCGTGTCGGCTGCGCCTTTGGCCCATGGGTGCGGGTTGGATACCGCGGGGACTCCGACGACGAACAAGTCGAAGCCGCGGAGACGCCCAAGCCGACCAGCCTGATCCCGAGCCAGGGCGGGCGTTGGCAGCTCGAATGTGCTCCGACGGGGGTTGCGCACGGACCGGTAGCCGGCCCGCCTGCGCCCAAACCGCCGCGAAGGCCCCGGCGCAACTGGCGCAACCCAACGGCCATGAGCGCCGATGACTTGGAGTCGACGGAGTGGCTCAGCTTCTTCGGCCTTTCGCCACCCAAACGCGCGCGGGACGACATCGGAGTCGAGCACGGCTTGGAGCATACCTCGACGCCGCTGCGTGCCTACGCCTGGGGCGCGCGTGGCGCGAGTTGGGATCGCGTCGGCTCTTGGCAGTTCCGGGGTTTCGACGCCATGAGTTTGGACGGCGCGGTGTGGTCCACGGCCGTTTCGCGTCCGCCATTTTCGGACGCTGTCCTGGCCGCACAGGCCTTCGGTCGCGATCCCAATATGCCGGTTTCGTGGAACGCCGCCCTCGAGGCCGGCGGACGCGCCGCGGGAGTGCTGGTCAACGCCCGCGGCAGCATGGACCTCTATCTGCTCGAAGAGGGTCGGGCACCTATCGCGGTTGCCGACGTCGCACGTGCGGGTTTGTACCAACTCAACAGCGTCGTGAAGGCGGGCAGCACATGGTACCTAGCCGGCGCGCAGGGCTCCAACGCGTTCCAGGTGTTTCGCGTCGTCGGCAACAAGCTCGTCAGCTTGCGTTCGTACGCACTGCGCCACGGCTCACGCTCTCAGGGCAGAGTCCTGACAAATCTAGTTCGCACCTCTAAGGGCGACGGGCTCGGTGTTCTGGTGCGTTCCGTGCGCACGCGGGGCCATGCCTCCCACTGGTATGTGTACCCTTTGAATACTGAGAGTGGCGAGGCGGGCCCGCCCCTTTCTCTGACCCCAGAACGACTCGCGAAAGCGCCGCGACCGTGTGGCGATGGCGAAGACGGCTACGAGCTTTCCGTCGATCTTCCGGTGGAGCCGTATCTGGATTTCGTGGGGTCTGCCAACGCAGTGAAATCTCGGCGCGTCGTGGCTCGTGTGCTGGCCAGCGTGCGCGGCGTGTGTCTTTCGCAGCTCAGTGGTCATGCGGACGGGGCGGTACCGACGCGGCTCGCTGCCTCGAATATGGCGGACTTCGCGTCGGGGCGTCCGCTGGTTCCCATGACTTTATTGGACCGGGAACGGACCGGTCGGCGTTGGGGTTTTCAGTGCCGTTAGGGAACCTTGCGGCAGCGCGGCACGAAACCTGCCCAGATGAGTCGTTGACGAGGGTTCGCGAACCTCCACATGGTTAGAGGCTGTCAGCATTTCAAATTTGAAATGAGACTGGCGCGATGTGCATCATCGGTTGTGCCAAACTTGCGCCATGTGCCTGTTTGTTTTGTTAATTCAGGTATTTGCAATTTGGCACGCGTACTGCTACCTCCTGAAGCGTCCGCGTGGAGCGAGGCTGTCCCCCCCCCGGCCCCTCTGCGCGGACACTTTATTTTCACCCTTCGGCTAGTCGCTGAAAGCACGAGGGCGTGCGACCCGCTACGATGCGCCCTCCCACACCCATCTAGGGCGGAGGCAACTTGTGAGCGCTCGTAATAACTGGATCTTAGTTTCGGCGCCTCTGGCGGCGCTCGTTCTTGCGGCGAGCTGCGGCGACGGCGAAGAAGGTGGCGGCACACAGCCGAAGGCGGATTCTGGGACGTATCCTGTTCCGGGGCCTGGCGAGCTGTGCTTGTACCCACCGGAACCGGAAAACGTCGCTGTCTACGCCCTGCCCGAGCGCATCGTGGTCGCACCCGACAAGACTCGAGAGGTTGACGTGGTGGTTGTGCCGGACGTGTGCATTCCGGAGCAGCTCAGTTTCGAGACCGACGACGCTAGCGTGGTCGACGCGCCCACGAGCGAGCAGCTCGATCTCAAGCGAGCGCGGGTGACCCTCAAGCTGACGGGCAAGGCCGAGGGTAGCGCCACCATCACCGCGCGCTTTCCTCGGGGCGACGGGACCGACGTGGAAAAGAAGATCAGCGTCGAGGTCATGAGTGCGGACCTGCCGAAGTGCTCGGGTAGTGGTTCTGGCAAGGTCGATGACGGTGGCAGCGTCAGCGGCACAGGCGCCTTGGCCGGGGCGTCTATCGGTTTGCAGAAGGGCGCTACCAAACCGAACAGCGGCAGCTTCCTATGGAGCGTTGCGCCTTTTGATGTGACCCTAGAGTGCGGCGCGGATCAGATCCCGTCTGGTTTCACGGCGCTGGGTCCGGCGGTGACGTTCGGCCCGGAGACCGCCAAGTTCCAGCGCGAGATCCCGTTCACGCTGCCCATCAATCCCGCGCGCATGCCCGATGCCGCACGCTTGCGCCACGTCACGGTTTCCTACACAGGTCCGTCCGCCAAGACGCCCCGAACGATCCCCATCACTAACCCAAGGATCGACAAAGGAAGCAACGGCTGGACGTTGTCGTTCCTGGCGCCCTGGCTTGGCACTTACCAGGCCGTCGTGCAGACCGACGGCGGCACGGTGAATCGCAAGCGTCGCCTGACGCACCGCGCGCTGATCGGCATCTCCATGGGCGGTGGCGGCACCGCAACCTTTGGCACTCGCTTTCACCAGCGTTTCGACGTCCTAGCGCCCCTGGGCGGCCCCGTGGATTGGACCTACATGCTGGGGCATATCGAGAAGAACCATCTGGGGGGCTTTTTGCCCAATGACGGCACCACGCCACCCGCGACCCTGGCGCCCCGGCCGGATCCAATGCTGCCGTACGAGCACACGCAGACCTTCAACGAGTGGTGGTACGAGTACCCGAAGACGGGCAACGGCGGCAGCTTCGACCGTGCCGAGTATGTGCAGATCTTCCGGGATCTGGCCCTGATGTTCGGCAACCCCAACGGCTACAACTCTGCGCCGGATGCTGAGAACCTGCCCGCGGGAATCGACCCGAACGACAAGAGCGTGGTCGGCGATCGCCAGAATCGCGAGTGCGCCGTGTGGGTGGATCCCATCGACACGGATCCCGATGTCGCGAAGCAGAAAGAACTCGCGAACACCTGCCCCGCAGAGCGCTGTGCCCACACGGCAGTCCTGAGCAACTACTACGACGACGAGTTCAACCCGAACGGCACGTTCCCAGTCATCACGGTGTGTGACGGCTCACCCCAGGACAAGTCGCTTTCCCCCTACGCCAACACCTGGAGCGCCACTGGCAACAACAAGCCCTTGGAGCTCGCTCTTGCCGTCGACTACAACAACAACGGCGTTCGCGATCGTGAAGAGCCGATCATCCGTCAGGGCCACGAGCCCTACGAAGACACGGGCAAGGACGGGAAGGCATCGGCGCAAGAGGCAGGATACGTCGCAGGCGTCAACGACGACCCGGCGGGCGACGATTGGCATCCCCAATACAATCCCCTCGGCACCGAGGGCAATTATCGTTGGGATGAGGGCGAACCCTTCAGCGACTTCGGCCTCGACGGCGTGGACAAGACGGCGTCGAGCCCCTACGACTTCGGCGAAGGCAACGGGAAGTTCGACTACGCGCCGGGCTACCGCACGTTTTTGGAGCGGGACTCACGCACGGTGATCGAGCAGCACCCCTGGGGCACCCACGAAAAGCCCATGGACGACAGCGCATTCCAACGACTCGACCTATGGACGGACGGCGGCACCCGGGACCTGTTCAACTTCGCCGTGGACGCTCAGGCGCTGGCCGGTGCCTGGGCAGGCCGCGGTCGCATCGTGCACTACTATCATGGGACGCAGCACATCCCGGGACAGGACCCCAACGACCCAGCCAGCTTCGTCTCGGGCTTGAACAACTGGGCGGACATCCCCGGTGGCGTGCTGCTGCGCTACGGCATGAACGACCCGACAGATAAGGACATCGAGCAGGGCTCGGGCCAGCACGTGGGCACCGCGACGGAGATCGCACGTCGATTGCAGTCCGCGCTGTATTACATCGGTTCGCGTTGGCCCAACGCGCCGCGCACCTTTGACGAGGCGGGCGCCATCGAACCGGCTCCCGGCGCGCCGAACTGTGAAGTCGTCGGTGCCTGCGACTTCGAATTCACGGACTCGCTCGGTCGCAAAGGCCCCGTCAGCGTGACCTTGCCGCCGGGCTACGCGCACGTTGGCAGCCAAGACAAGAAGTACCCCGTGATCTACTTGCTGCACGGTTACGGTCAGACGCCGGAAGACCTCAAGGCTGCGATCATTTTCCTGGCCAACTGGATGAACTTCGGTGGCGACTCTACGGCCACGCGCTTGCCCAAGGCGATCATGGTGTACGTGGATGGTCGCTGTCGCTCCGGCAAGGATGAAGCCGAGTGCATTCGCGGCACCTTCTACGCGAACAGCGTGCGCAAGAACGGGCCGAAGATCGAAACTTGGTTTGCAGAGCTCATGGACGAGGTCGACAAGCGCTACCGCGTGATGCCTGAACAAGAGGTCGACTGGGTCGAATAGAGCCCGCGGCAGTGCCCTTGCGGCATGGGCCCTGGGCTCTCGCCGCCCGAAGCGCATTGGCTCGAGATGGGGCCAATGCGCCACGTTAATTGAGGGAGGTGTGGCAGCCCTTGCCCGTATTACGCTGGGACTCCCCGGTTTGTGTGCCGTTCTTGTCGGCACGGGCCTTGCGATGCACGCGTGATCGACATGAACTTCCCTGCGCTACGAGGCCCTTGGCTGTTGGCAATCTTTGGCGTCATCGCCTGCAGCGGCGGAGGCGGCGGCGGCGGCTTGGGCGGCCAGTGCGCGGTGCTGGCCCAATGCTGTACGAACCTGGACGCGTCGCTACAACCCAGCTGCGAGAGCCAGGTGGAAGCGCTGAGTCAGTCCGCAGACCCGGAGCAATCCTGTGGCGCGGCCTACCAAAGCTACGCCAGCGCAGGGCTCTGCGGAGCGACGGGGACCGGCGCGTCGACCGGTAGTGGTGGATTCGGCGCGTTTGGTGGCTTCGCGGGCGCTGGCGGCGCCGTGGCGGGCGCTGGCGGCGCCGTTGCGGGCGCTGGCGGCCTTGGGGGCGGGGCTGGCAGTGCGGGCACAGGCGGCGCCGCAACGGGCGGCACGGGCGGCTCCGGTGCAACGGGCGGCTCCGGTGCGGGCGGCAGCGGCGGCGTGGCGACGGGCGGCACGGGCGGCTCCGGTGCGGGCGGCAGCGGCGGCGTGGCGACGGGCGGCACCGGTGGCGGCGCTGGGAGCGGCAAGCTGCTGTTCTCCGAGTACGTTGAGGGCAGCAGCAACAACAAGGCCCTTGAGCTATTCAACGCCGGAGGCACGGCGGTAGACCTGTCTACCTGTGAATTGCGGCGCTACTCCAACGGCGGCACGACGCCGTTCTCGATTGAGGGCATCAAGACCGGCGGCGTCCTGGCCGCGGGCAAGACCTTCGTGATCTGCCATAGCCAGATCTCCTCCGCCCAAAACTGCGATCAGCTGACGAGCTCCATCAACCACAACGGCAACGACGCCTACGAAGTGGCTTGCAATGGCGCCACCCACGACGTCTTTGGTCAAATCGGCTTCGACCCGGTGACGGCGTGGGGCAGCGGAAGCACCACCACGCTGGACCAGACGCTGCGTCGCAAGTGCAATGTGACCCAGGGCCACACCAATGGCTCGAGCACTTTCAACCCGGCGCTGGAGTGGACGGCTGCGGGCATCGACGTGCTCAGCGATCTGGGCATGCACTGCGGGAAGTAGGCGGCCTGCAGGGATAGGGCTGCGACGTGGCGCGACTCGAAATAGAACTGGACGCAGAAAGTCGGCGGAAGGTCTTGGCAATTGCCTGTCACCCCGTACTGCGGGCAAAGCATGTGACCCTCGCGTTTGGCATCGAACGCAGTGACTTCTTGCCCGAATGGGTCCCGGGTGGCGCCGAAGTAGGCGCAAGCGTCGCACTCTCTGCCGTGGCGCAGCTTCAGAACGAGTGCGTGCAAGCGTTGGTCATCGAGATTGCCGGCTCGACATTGCGTCCCCACGATCAAGGAACGTTGCACGTCACCGTGAGCCGCACCGAAGCGGGTCGTTCCAAAGACTCCAACGCCCTGCTTGCATCTGGCGAGCGCAAGGCGATCACCCTGCAGCTGACCGGGACGGTCGTCTGGGTCGACTAGCGGCCTCTAAGGTGTGCGCTGCAGCTTCTTCGCCATGGCCTCGCCGAGTTCGATGGCGCGGCGCGTTGCAGCCTCGACTGCATCGATCAGGGTGCGGCGCAGGCCGCCGGACTCCAGGGTGTGCAAGCCGGCAATGGCCGTCCCGCCGGGGCTGGTGACCATGTCTTTGAGGCGCCCGGGGTGCTCGCCCGTTTCCAGTTGTAGCTTGGCGGAGCCGTAGACGGTTTGCGCTGCGAGCAAGAGTGCGGTGTCCCGGTGCAAGCCCACTTTGACTCCGCCGTCCGCCAAGGCCTCGATCATCAACATGATGTAAGCGGGCCCGCTACCCGACAAACCTGTCACCGCGTCGATCAAGCTTTCATCCAAAACAACAGTACGACCCACTGCATCGAATAGCGCGCGCGCAACCTGGATGTCTTCGTCCGTAGCGTGGGCGCCTGGCGCGATCCCGGTGGCGCCCGCTTGCACGATGGCGGCGGTGTTCGGCATGGCGCGCACGACCCGCACGCCCGAGTGCAGGCGCGTCTCGATGGACTGGATCGGTACACCCGCCGCGATGCTGACCACCAAGGTGTCCGGTTGCACATGGGGACCGATCTCGTCCAACACGCGGTCCACGACCTGAGGCTTGACGGCAAGCACCAGCAAGTTTGCCCAACTCAGCAACTCGAGATTCTTCGTTGTCGTTTGGATGCCGTACTCGGCGGTCAGCTCGTCCAAGCGGTCCTTACGCACGTCACTGGCCCGGATCTGGTCCTTTTGCACGTCTCCGGACGCGAGAAGTCCTCGGACCAGTGCGGCCGCCATATTTCCAGCGCCCAGCATCGCGATGCGTCGTGTGTTCATGCTCGTTCCTGTCCGGCACTTTCTAGCAAGCCGTTCGTTCGGTCGCGCAGGGTATCATGGCGCCTGCAGCGCGCGCCGGACCTCTTCGGCGCCAAAGGCGCGCACGACCCGGTTGGCCGTGCCGGGCTCGGGCTCCGGCATTGGCTCCTGGGAAAAATAGATGGCGCGGCAGCCAGCAGCGAGCGCACCGCGTACGTCCGCTTCCCAGGCGTCTCCCACGTGGGTGATGGCGTCCACGGACACGCCCAGCTGCCGCGCGGCGTGCTCGAAAATCGCCGGGTTCGGCTTTTCGATGCCCAGCACGCCGGAGTCTACGATCCCGTGAAAAAGATGGTGCTTGCCCATCTCCTGCACCAGCTCTGCCAGGCGGCCTTCGGAGTTCGAAACGATGCCCACCCGTAGGTCTTGGCCGACGAGCTCTTCGACCAATTCGAACATGCCCGGGATGGGCTTCCGCCACAGATTGCATTCGGGCTGCGCGCGCCACAGCCACTGCACCACCTCTGGCACCCGGGCGGCATCGTCCGCCGAGCTGCCGGCAGCGAGCGTTAGCAGACGCGCCATGAATGCACACCACGCGGTCTGCCCTTCGGCGCCCCTGCGCTTCGCGTCGCCATAGGCCCGCCAGCCTGCAGCCACATGCTGTTGCAAGGCCTCTGCTGTCACATGCAGGCTCCGCTCTTTGCAGCGAGCCGCCAGCATATCCGTGTCCAGCTCCGCTAGGGTTTGCCCAAAGTCGAAAGTGATCGCCGACATCAGCCAAACCACGACTTCAGCTTTTCTACGAATGTGCGCTGTTGTGGCTGCACGTCTTCCCCGAGCTCCGAGGCAAGTTCCTCGATCAGCTCGCGGGCGCGATCCGAAAGATGGGTGGGCACTTCCAACTTCACTTCCACCAGCTGGTCGCCGCGCCCGCCTCGGATCCGTCGTGGCATGCCCTTGCCCTTGATGCGCAAAACATTGCCGGGCTGGGTTGCCTGCGGCACGCGCATCTTCACTTTGCCGTCGAGGGTGGGAACGTCCACTTCCGACCCCAGTGCCGCCTGGGCGAAAGAAAGCGGCACTTCGCAGACGAGGTCGTCCCCAGAGCGCTCGAAAAACGGGTGGCTCTCGACTTCGATCGTGACTTCGAGATCCCCTGCGGGTCTTTCTAACGAGGTGCGGTGCCCGGCTTCGGCAACCACGCGGCTCGAGCCGCTGTCTGCGCCGGGCGGGATGCTTACCTCGGCCTTCTTCTTGCGCTTGACCAGTCCCGCGCCGCTGCAGCGCGTGCACGGCGTAGCTGGTATGCGGCCGCGGCCGCGGCAGCTCGAGCACGGTCGCTCAACGGCGAAGGGCAGCATGCCTTGTCGGAAACGCACACGGCCGCTTCCGCTGCACGCGGAGCAGCTTGACACCTCGGTACCCGGCTCCCCGCCCGAGCCAGTGCAGCGATCGCAAATGTCCGTGCATTCGTAGTGCACGGTCTTTTCGCAGCCGCGCGCGGCCTCCTCTAGAGAAACTTTGACAGACTGCTTGATGTCGCCGCGCTCTCCGGTTCGAAAGCCGAAAGCGCCCAGGATGTCGCCGAAGATCCCGTCAAAGGACATGTCGAAGTGCACGTGTTTGCCCGCGCCACCACCGGGCTGAAACGCCGCCTCGCCGTAGCGATCCCACGCGGCGCGCTTCTCGGGGTCTTCCAAGATCTGGTAGGCCTGGTTCACCTCCTTGAAGCGGTCGATGGCGGCGGGATCATTGGGATTGCGATCCGGATGGTGTTGGGCGGCCAGGCGACGAAAAGCGCTGCGTACCTCCCCCTCGGGGGCGCCGCGGTCGAGCCCCAACACCTGGTACGGGTCGCGCATTCGCTGCAAATAGCACGGCCCACCGCTGCGCGGGGCACCCGCGCTTGGCCGTTTTACGCAGGCCCGTCTAAGCTGCGGGGATGAGCGCATCACAGCCCCCTTCGGAGCGGCGAGCGGGAGACCGAGCGCCGATCGAATTGAAGGTGGAATACAAGCGCCTGAACACCTTCTTCGCCGACTACACCCGCAACATTTCTCGGGGTGGCACGTTCATCACGACCGAGCGTCCGTTACCGGTTGGCACCGAGTTCATGTTTGCACTCGGCATTCCGAAGCTGGACGACGCGCTGCGACTGCGCGGCAAGGTGATGTGGATCACTTCCGTGGAGGACGCCACGCAGGCGAACCCGGCCGGCATGGGCATCGAGTTTCAGTTCGACTCCGACGACGAACGCCGGGAGAAGGTGCGCGTTGTCGAGCATCTCCTAGTGGACGAACTCGGAGAACACATCGCCGAACGGCTGCTCGGGCGCAAACCCGAAGGCGAATAGCGCGCCGGGCAGGCAGCGCAAGGGCGCTAGGGCACTTTGACGTTGCTGGGCAGCTTCAAAGACAGCGGCGACTTGGCGCGCGCCAACAGGTCCCGCGCAATGGTGACCTCGACCAACTCGATGGCCTGGCTCTTCGCGACAGATTCCAAGCTGGCTACATGGTCGGGAGTCGTGCCGCGCCGATTCATCGCGATGTAGAACTCGGCTTCGGTGCGTTGCACTAGCGTCTTCGCGCTTTTCAACAACTCGGCGTCTTCGGACTTTCCGCGTCCCCAGGCGGCGAGACGGGCTGCCCAACTGCCGTTGTCGTCGATGCTGGAAAGGGATTCCTCGACACTACCGTCGCCACTGACCCCTTTGGATTGCTCGACGATGCGCAGCCACAATGCCACGTAGACCATGTCATCGTCATCCAGTCCGGCGTCGAGTGCCTGTCTGACCGCTTTGCGAGCCAGGGGCAGGTCGTTGAAGGTGAGCGCGCGGCGCGAAGCGTCGAGCACGGTTGCGGTCAGTTGGCGTAGATCGCTGCGTGCGGCTTCGTAGGCACGTTCCGTCGCGCGCCGGGCGGCTTGCATTGCCCCAAAGTGCTCAAGGGTGCGGGCCAAAACGCGCTCGGCGCGCGCGGCGTTGGTGGAGCTCCGGGCGATCTCCCGGGCGTCGATGGCTGCGGATAGCGCTGAGACCAAAGTGGTTTGCGCCAGGGCGGCGTTTCCGGCGTCGCGATGCACTTCGAATTTCGCCAAGGCGGCTTCCGCCTCTGCAACCCGCTCGCCCATCTTCTTGGCCATATTCGACAGGCTCTCCAGGGTCTTGAGGGCGCCCTGGGTGTCGCCGCGCTGGCGCTCGATGTTGGCGAGCATGCCGTAGGCCTCCAGAGTGGGTTCGAGGCGTACGGCGGCACGCACATGGGGCAGCGCGCGAGAAAGCTCTCCGGCGCGGGTTTCAAGGGCGGCCATGACGTAATACAAGCGCCCCGCGGACGGTCGCAGCTTACCCGCGTAGACCGGCATCTCGGCCAGCTCCATCAAACGTTTGGCCGCGACGAAGGTGCGTCGAGAGGCGTCGATGCTACCGCTCTCGTCTTCCGCGACGATTGCTCGCAAGACCAGCGCCAGTGACCAGGACAGCTCTTGCACCCCCGGGCGATCCCCGAGCGCGGGAACCAGCACCAGCGGTGCCACTTCCGACATGCCGAGCTCCACCAATTGTGAAGCGAGGGGCGCGCCGCCGCGCATGCTCTTCGGCTCGCTGCGGAACAGTTCCACGGCGACGCCCCACGCAGCTGCCTTGCCGAGGGCGACGTCCATGGACGTTTCCGGGCGGTCTGCCTCGCTCGACGTTTCGAAGAGTTGGTACAGGTCACCCCAGGCGGCGGGATCGTCGTCGCTGGCCGCGCGGTCCAGTCGATCGGAGAGCCCGGCGGGTACGACTCGCAACAGATCAGCCTGTTCGAGAGCGGCTAGGGCGCCGCGCGCGTCTCCGTGGCGCAGATACAACGCGACCAAGGACGCGCCGCCGGCGCGCACGGCCTTGTAGGCAGCGATGGCTTCTTCGCGCTCAGCGTTGGTGCGGATGGGGGTCTCGCCCGCGTTGAAGTCGAGGCCCGCCTTGATCCACTCCACGGTGATCTTCTTGGCGCGTTCAAGGTTCTCTAGAGACGGCTCCACCAATGAACGATTGGCAGCCGCAGCTTGTCGCTCGCCAAGGGACCGCATCGGTCCGGCCGCAGACGGCATGGCCGCAAACCGCGCCATGGCAGCCAGGTGTGCGTCCACGTCGGCTTGCTCGGGACCCTTTGGCAACTGTGATCGCAGCATGGTGTAGTACGCGGTGCCACGCCCCTCGTCGCCAACGCGCGCTACTTCAGCGGCCCCGTATCGCAGCGCCGGCACAGCGCCCTTCAGCATTGGGTCGCTGAGTTCACCTGCACGCAGCAAGTATGACGCGCCCGTCAATGCGGCCAGCCCAGCTGGACGGTCGTTCCGGAAGCGTCTCGCTGCGCGCGCGAACTGACGGCGCACAACGCCGGCCAGCAGATCGAGGCGTTTGCTGTCACGCTCACCTGAGAGCAAAACCTGATAGGTGCTTTGTGCGAACTCGGCATCCTGCACCGGCGTTGGGTTCACCGGCCCAAGGGGGGCTGTCGCCACGCCGCGGCCGCCGCGGCCTGGGTGCGCCGGTCCACATGCGGGGAGGGCGAATATGAGGACCGCCGCCGCAATTGCTGCGCGTGTGACAAGCATGGTTTCGAGTCTACCCGGCAGTGGCTCCCTTGCACGATGTCCTGGGGCATTTGCCCCATTTCGGCGTTGGGGCGACCCTGACAATCCCGCAAATTGCGGGGTTTTGTCCCTTCCCGGGGTCCTGGAGCAGAATGGGGCTAGGATCGCGTCCCGTCGATGACCGAAGAGCCCGCTGTCAAAACGCCGGAGCGCCTCGCTGACTTCGAAATCATTCGGCGCCTGGGTGCGGGCGGGATGGCCGAAGTCTTCCTCGCGAAAAAGCGCGGCGCAGAAGGCACCTACAAGCTCTTGGTCGTGAAGCGGATCTTGCCCGCGTACGGTTCGTCACGCCGTTTCCGATCGATGTTTGGCGAGGAGGCACAGCTGGCGACTCGCCTCAACCATCCGAACATCGTCCAGGTGTACGATTTCCAAGACTACGGCGACGAAGGCCAGTTGCTGAGCATGGAGTACGTCGAGGGGCCGGATTTGCGCAAGGTTATGCGCGCAGCGGCACATGCGCGGACTCGGGTACCGCCGTGGATTGCGGCGTACATTGCGGCGGAAGTTGCCAAGGGCTTGCACTACGCGCACGAGCGCCGCAACGAGGGTGGTGAGCCCTTAGACATCGTGCACCGGGATGTGAGCCCACCGAACGTGCTGCTGTCCTTTGAAGGCGCGGTGAAGATCGCCGACTTCGGTATCGCATCGGCCAATCTTTTCCGAGAAGAGCCGGGCGTTCTCAAGGGCAAGACCGCGTATATGTCGCCGGAGCAAGCGCGCGGAGAAAAGGTCGATCGCCGATCGGATATCTATTCCCTGGGGGTGGTGTTCCACGAGTTGCTCACGGGTCGCCCGTTGCACGGCGCTGCGGACGGCAACGAATTACTCGAAGCGGTGCGCGCAGGAGCCGTCGAACCACCCAGCACCTTCGCTCGGGAAATCCCGCCGGAGCTCGAAGTCATCGTGATGCGGGCACTTTCGAAGCTTCCCGATGAGCGCTTTGCCACGGCGCGGGAGTTCGCCGCGGCGATCACCCGTGCGCTGTTCTCCAAGCAGCAGCTGGTGGACTCCCATGTCGTCGAAGGCGTCCTGAGCCAGTTGGTCAATCGCGAACACACCTCTCCGGGCGTGGACGAAATGGGCGAGAGCGTCGCAGGAAGCCAGTTCGGCGACGACGCGGATAGCGGGTCGGTAGCGGGCGCCGAGGGGGCCAACATCGGCTCCCAGGTGTCCGACGAGCCCACGGGCCCGGGGCGGCCGATGGAGCATCGGCTGCGCGAGCGCGCAGGGCGCGAAGTGCGGCATGTGGCTGTCGTGACGTTGCGCTTGCATGGGGTCGAAGCGCTGGCGCGAAGTTTGGGGGACGCCGCCGCGGAGCGGCACGTGGAACAGCTGCGCGGAATGCTGGACCAGATCGCCTACAAGCGCGGCGCGCGCCTGTCGTGGGCGGCGCAGCAAGCCGAAGTGGGCGCCAAGGGCGCGATGCCGTCGACGGCGCGGGCTGTGGTCGGATTGATGGAAAACCCAGCGCGCGCCGCCGCCGACGCCGCCTGGTTGGCCGTTGACGTACACGAAGCGATCCACGGCGCCTGCGACGACTTACCGGTCACGCTGCAAGCCAGCGTTGGCATCGTGCGTGGCATCGCCACGGGTCGCCGCGACAAAGCGGGTCATCTCATCGACCACGAGATGCAACAACCGGCAGACTACCTGGCGACCATCTTGGGCGAACGTGCGCCCGCGGAAGTGACCTGGGTGGCGGGCGGGCTGTATCGTTTGGTGCGCCGGGATTTCTTGTGGGAAGACGCGCCGGCCATCGCCATCGACGACGCCATCGGTCGCAGTTTGCCGGAAAACATGCGGATCTATTCGCTACTCCGGCCCCTGACGCGTGACGAACGCAAAGAAGCCGCCGCGGAAGTCGGCCGTGAGTTAGTCGGCCGCGATGCGGAGCTGGCAGACTTGCAGGCTGCGTACCACCACTGCGTGTCGTCTCCGGCGGCTGGCGGTCTAGGGCATCTGACGGCCAGGGTTGTGTACGGGGAAATGGGCATCGGTAAGAGCGCCCTGGTGCAGACGTTCTTGTCGGAATTGCCCGAGGTCGCTCGAGTGCTGCGGGTGGAGTGTTCTCCCTCGCGCAGCGAGTTGCCGTTCTCCAACGTCGCGGAGTGGGTGCGACACCTGACTGGCGTGCGCGCTGACGACAGCGTCCAGGTGGCCCGCGACACCATCATTGACGTACTTGGCGACTTTGCCACCGGAGAGAGCGGCGAAGAGATCGCCGTGCGGCTCGCTGAAGTAGCGACCGGACGCGTTGCTCACGCTGCTGACGAAGGCGACGCCGTACGACACCGCAAACTCGTGATCTCCGGCATGCGGCGCTTCTTCGCGAAAGTGGCGCTGGAAGCTCCCTTGGTGATCGTCGTGGAGGGGCTGCAGTGGAGTGACCGCCTGAGTTTGGAGCTCGTGGCAGATCTGATCCGGCGCGAAGATCCAATGCCGGTGATGGCGCTTTTGGTGACGCGTCCGGATGATCGCGTCACGCAATTCATTCACGCAATGGTGCGGATCGAACTCAAGGGGCTGTCGCCGGAGCACCAACTTGAGCTTGCCGCCGCACACATCGGCGCGACGAGCGGCGTGGCGCAGGTCTGTGCCGACTTGATTCCGCGCGCAGCCGGCAATCCTTTCTTCCTTCTGGAAATGTTGGACGCCTTGCTCGAACGCGGCGCCTTGGAGCTGCGCGAGCGCGAAGACGGTAGCCAAGAACTTGTGCGGGTCGAACGAGCTGGCGGTGACGTCTCGGGCGCGTTGCCATCCACGCTGGAGCAACTGATCGCCGACCGCCTCGCGGAGTTGCCGCCTGAAGAACAACTGGTGATGGAGTGGCTGGCGGTGGCCGGTGGTCCGCTCTCGGTCGACGACCTGGACGCCCTGTGTGAGCAAGAAACGGACGAATCCGTGGCGCGGCTATGTGCGCGAGGCCTGTGTGACGAGCGCGAAGAATCCGTTGATGTGCGCCACCCGTTGGCGCGCGATGTCGCGTACCGCGCCCTCGACAAGAAGCGCCGCGTTGTCATGCACAAGCAGCTTGGTACCCGACTCGCGCAGTCGCCACTCGCTCGTGGATTGACCGCGGCGATTGTTGCCAGACATTTGGCGCGCGGGCATGCGCGCTCGGAGGCAGCTGAGCTGTACCTCGTTGCCGCCGGAACCGCGCGCGCCAGCTACCAAACGAAACTGTCTACGCGCTACTATCGGCGAGCCATTGCGCTCTTGGATTCGGGGGATCTGCGCCTCTTCGAAGCACACGAAGCCCTCGAGAACATATGTCGCGTGCAGGGCCGTTGGCGTGAGCGCCGACGCCACTTGGTGGCGTTGCGCGGCTTGGCGCGCAGCTCCGGCAACCCCGCGTGGGTGGCCGTGGCGCTGTTGAACACGGCGCGGCTGGAACTCGACGAAGGCCACCTCGCGCGCGGGTTGACCTCCGCACAGCGTGCAGAGCAGGTGGCGCGCCAGGCAAAGTCGGCGCATCTGGAGGTGCAGGCGGACGTGCTGACTGCGGAGATCTTGAGAGATCTTGGGGACATGCAGGGGGCTTTGGCGGCATGCGACCGCGCGCTGGAAGCAAGCAGCAGTCCGGATGTGAACACCCGAGTCCGCGCAGATGTGCTGCGTACCCGGGGCACCTTGCTACGGCGCGTGGGCCGGGTGCATGAAGCGGTGGACGCCCATGCCGAGGCGATAGCGGTGTTTCGGCAAGTCGGCGCGCGGCGGATGGAAGCCCGCGCCAAAAACTCCCTAGCGTTCGCGCTCTTTGTGTTGGGACGCTTCGAAGATGCCATTGCGCTGGCCTTGGATGCGATTCGGATCGATCTGGCGATCGGTGGGCGCTTCCAGATCGCAAAGACCCTGTCGAATATTGGACAGTGTTACGCGCGCATGGGCGACGTAGCGCGCGGTTCCGCATACCTGAAACGGGCGCGTGAAGCCCACGAGCGGTACGGGGACCAAGACGCTCGCGCGGACACGCTTTTGTGCACGGCTGAAGTGCTTCTGGAAACGGGGAACGTTGCGGCCGCAGACACTCTGGTCGGTGATGCCGGTGCGCTCACTGCTGTGACGGGCAGCGCCTACGACTCCGTGCACGAGAAAATCTTGCGGGCGCTGCTGGCGCGACAGAGCGGCGACTCCAGCACTGCTGTCATGCATGCCTTCGACGCGCGTCAGGCCGCGGAAGCTCAGGCGTACGTTGCCTTCCACTTCTACGCCATGGCGGTCGAAGCCGCCGCGCGCGTCGACATCGGTGAAGCGCATACGGGGATCTTGTTGGCCACGACCGCAGCGGGTGCCATCGAAACAGTGCAAGGTTCCGAGTACGGACTCGAAACGCGCGCACTATGTCTGCACGCATTGCGCGCAGCGAACTCCCCCCAGGCGAAGGAAATGGGTGCGCGTTCCGCTCAATACGCGAGAGGGCTGCTCGGGTTCATCCGAGATCCGGAGCTTCGGCAGAAGTATGCAACACGCTCGGTGGTGCAGACTCTTGTTGGCCAGCTTTCCGCGGAAGAGCTTGCGGCGGAAGCCACCCAGTCCGTCGCCATCACGGCGAGAGAAAGCGTGCAGCCGGCCTCCGACAAAGGTAGCGTCTCGCCTTCGTGACAGACGAATCCCCACGCAGATCTCTGGCCATTATCCTGTCCGGGGGTGGTGCTCGAGGCGCCTACGAGGTGGGGGTGCTGTCGTATCTGTTCGACGAGTTGACTCGCACCCGCGGTGCGCCGCCCAAAGTGGATATTCTGTGCGGGACGAGCGTGGGGGCGATCAACAGCTCCTATTTGGCAGCGCATTTGGTGGACCCGGTTTTGGGCATTCGCCGATTGGTGGACGTGTGGAGCGGCATGAAGCTGGACGACGTGCTTGGCTTCGGCTGGCGCCAGGCCGTTTCCCTACCGCGCGTCATGCTCGGAGGCGGCGGCGGCGCGGGCATATTTGATGTCTCGCCGATGGCCTCGTTGGTCCAGCGCGAGATCCCGTGGCGCGCGATCACCCGCACCATGCGACAGGGCCGACTGAAGGCGCTCAGTGTCAGTGCCACGGAAGTGTCCACGGGGCGCACGGTGATCTTTATGCAGACGGGGCCGACGACGGCGTTGCCAACCCGGGCGCCACCACGCACGTTGATCCGAGCGGATCGCATTGGCCCGCAGCACGCCTTGGCTTCCGCCGCGATTCCGCTGCTATTTCCCCCGGTCAACCTAGGCAACCAGCTCTACGTCGACGGCGGAGTGCGTCAGAATACGCCCATAGCCCCGGCGATCCGCCTCGGCGCAACCCATGTGCTCGTCGTGGGCACGTCTCGCCTGGTGCGCGGCGTCACTCATCCGAAGCCCGTGGAGGCGCCGAGCCTCACCTTCTTACTCGGCAAGATCATGAACGCGCTCTTGCTGGATCACTTGGATAGCGATCTCGGCTTCGTGAATCTGCTCAACGATATTCTGCAGAGTGGCAAGTCCGGCTTCGGACCCGAGTTCGTGCCGCGGTTGAACGAAGCGGCCGCCATGCGCGGTGGCCACCAATTTCGTCCCATCGAGACCCTGGTGATTCGACCGACGGAGGGCATCGGTCAGCTGGCAGCAGAGCATTTGCGTGCCGGCAAGCTGCGCGCGGGGCCGCTCTTTACGAAGCGGCTCTTGAAGCTGCTGGACATGGGCATTGCGGACGACGCGGACCTGGCGAGCTATCTGCTCTTTGACGGTGGTTTCTGTCAGCATTTGATTGAGCTGGGGCGTTCCGACGCACGCGCCCGCCGCAACGAAATCAAGAACTTCCTGGGGGAAGTTGAGGAGCCGGGGGGCGGGATGCCCGAGTCGTCTCGGGGCGAGTCCGGATGGAGCTTGCCACCGACTGCGGTGTCTTGAGAACGTAAGCCCATGAACAAGCGACTGGCCTATCTGGAGCAGCTCGTAGGGAGCGGAAGGGCAGATTCCTTCGCGCGCTACGCCCTGGGTATGGAGTACCGCAAAGAGGAGCGACCCCAGGACGCCATGGACGCCTTCCAGGCACTGCGCGACGCGGATCCTGACTATCTGGCGGCGTACCTGATGGTCGGGCAGGTTGCATCGGAGCTGGAAGACTTCGACACAGCGCGGGAATGGCTCGAGGCGGGCAAGGTCCTGGCCGCGAAGCAGGGCGACAGCAAAGCGCTCGGCGAGATCGAAGACTTGCTGGCGACCCTCGATTGACGTTGCCGTGCAGCGGCAGGCGCCGCCTCTAACCCAGGTCGAGGAAGTCCGCGCGGATACGCTTGGTCCCGACGCTGGGAAAACGGATCACGACTGTCGGGATCGTGCCGCCCTCCACTTCTTCGATCACACCGGCACCGAATCTACGGTGATGCACCCGTGCACCGGGACGCAGTGCCTGCTCGTCGTCAGGTAGGTCGTCGAAGGCGTCGTGATCGACAACGCGTTCGCCAGGGCGGTACTGCATCCGCGGTTCGCTGCGGATCGGTGCGCGAGTGCGGCCGTAAGAGAGCGTGGATGGCTGGCCCACGTACTGCACGACGTCTTCGGGGATATCGGCAAGGAAGCGACTCGGCGCCAAGTAGCGGGTCTGCCCAAAGAGCGTCCGGGTTGCGGCGTAGCTGATGTACAGCCACTGCCGAGCGCGCGTGACAGCCACGTAGGCCAAACGACGTTCTTCTTCGAGCTCTTCGGGCTCGGAGCCGTCCATGCCGCGGTACGGGAATACTTCCTCCTCCATGCCCGTCAACAGCACCACGGGAAACTCAAGGCCCTTCGCCGCGTGCACCGTCATCATATTCACCGCTGGCGTGTCTTCGAGGGTGTCCACGCTGGTGACGAGGGCGACACGCTCCAGGTAGCCACTGAGGGTGGGTGGCTCGTCGCTGGGGCCAAGGGTTGATTCGTAGTCGGCGATGGAGCCGAGCAACTCGGCGATGTTCTCCAACCGCGCGTCTCCTTCGGCGTTGTCGGCGTCTCGCAGGCGATCCCGATAGCCGGTCTGAGCCAACACCTCTTCCGCGAGGGCGTGCGGGCTTGCCTCCGCGCCCATCTTGCGCAGTTCCTCCATCATTTCGAAAAAGCCGCGCAGGCGCTTTTCGGCACCGCGAGGCAGATCTCCTTGTTCCAGGGCCAGCTCCAGGGCGCGGTAGACGCTGACAGTGTGGGATTGCGCCACATCGAGCAGCAGTGCGACCGTCTTCTGTCCGATGCCGCGTGCCGGTACGTTGATCACGCGCAGTAGGTCCGCATCGCTGCGCGGGTTGTCCACCAATCGCAGGTAGGCGAGGACGTCTTTCACCTCTGCACGTTCGAAGAACTTCATTCCGCCGATGATCTGGTAGGGGATGTTCGCCGCGCGAAAGGCCTCTTCCAGCACGCGTGATTGGGCATGCACGCGGTAGAAAACCGCCATCTCTTTGGGAGAGATGCCGGCTTCGGATTGCTCGCGGACGATGCGCGCCACCTTCTGCGCTTCCTCGCGCTCGTCTCGCACGGCAAGCAGGCGTACTTTTTGGCCTGCGTCTGCTTCGGTCCAGAGCTTCTTGGGCTCGCGATTGTGTGCCGAAGAGATCACACCGAGGGCCGCGGCGACGATGTTGCCCGTGGAGCGATAGTTTTGCTCCAGCTTCACCACCTGGGCGTCGGGGAAATCCCGACGAAATCCGCGGATCAGCCGGACATCCGCGCCCCGCCAACGATAGATGGACTGGTCATCGTCACCCACGACACACAGATTGCGTGTGGCCTGGCTGAGGGCCTTGACCAGGCGATACTGCGTCAGATTGGTGTCCTGGAACTCATCGACGAGCACGTGTCCGAATCGTTCGCGGATGGCTTTGCCTTCGGGCAGCTCTTCGTTTTCCGCAAGACGCATGGCTTCCAGGATCAGGTCTTCGAAATCCACCGCCGCCGCGGTCCGCATGGCTCGCTGGTAGCCCTCGTACACCTCCAGCAGCATCTCGTCGAAGCCGCGGGATAGGTCGACGTCCTGCGGCAGGCGCCCTTCCCGCT
This sequence comes from uncultured Myxococcales bacterium, assembly GCA_937872925.1. Classification (GTDB taxonomy): domain Bacteria; phylum Myxococcota_A; class Polyangia; order Polyangiales; family Polyangiaceae; genus JACKEA01. Next base: position 53,204 of record CALMUT010000157.1, read on the forward strand.
TTTCCGCGTGAATGCGGCTGAGCGCGTAGCGGGGGGGCAGTTGCTTGTCGTCGATGCCCATCTCTTTGAGCAAGCGCGTCATCACGGCCCGCTGATCCGTGTCGTCGTAGATCACGAACTTCGGGTTCAGGTTGGCCGCCTCGTGGTAGCGCCTCAGAAGCCGTGCGCAGAGCGAGTGGAAGGTGCCCGCCCAGAGATCCTGAACGATGTCATCCCCTGCGAGAGCGCGCAGCCGGTTCTTTAGCTCCCCGGCTGCCTTGTTGGTGAACGTGACGGCGACGATGCGGTAGGGAGCGACCCCGTGGTTCGCCAGCAAGTTGGCAATGCGATAGGTGATGACGCGGGTCTTGCCACTGCCCGCGCCCGCGAAGACCAGCAGCGGTCCCTGCTCGTGCAAGACTGCTTCGGCCTGCGGTGAATTGAGCTCGGCGCCCGCGGAAAGCTGCATCTTCCGCTACTACCTTGGAGTCACTTCGAGCACTAGCTGCGGCGCAAATGCCACGTCACCTCGGGCGACGGACACGCTATGCGGGGTGGCGAAGGAGCAAAGAAGTCCATCCAAAACCCCCAGCAGCCACCAGCGCAAGCCCAAGGGAGCGGCCTCGAAATCGCTGATGCGCAGGCAGTGACACGGATTGCCCGCTTCAACCTCGAAGCGTCCGAAATCGAATAGCCGTGCCAGGCCTGGTACCGCGCGTCGCATCACGGAAAGCCCGGCCTCGCCCTTGGGCAGGTGGCGGAACATCGCCGCGAGCTCGCCGCTCACGGCGTTCTCTCCAGCAACCCGGCACCAAGCGCCATTGCCGCGACACAGCTCTCGCGTCACCAGGTCCATGTAGGCCGCCACGAGGTCGAGATCGTAAAGAACGATGGCCTGCACGGTGTTTTGTTCCAGATCCGTGGAACGCCCCGCGCCGAGGCGTTCGACGATCTCGTTGCGGGAGAGCGTGCCGAAGGTCTTCAGCACGTGGGCGTCGAGGCTTCGCAAGACCGCGCCTCGCACGTTGCAGCTGTTGTCGAGGCGCGGTGGCAACGGACGTGAACTGCCCGAAGGAGTGTTGGAGCTTGTGGGCACCGGCGGCGTTACACTTTGACGCGTCGGCGTCGCGCTTTGACGCGTCGGCGTTGCACTTTGACGCGTCGGCGTTACACTTTGACGGGTCGACGTTGCGCTGTAGCGCGCTGGCGTTGCGCTGTAGCGCGATCGCACGGTCGGCTCGAGCCGTGGCAACGTGATGGGTTCGCTGCTCGTTTCCGGCGCACGTGTCGTCTTGGGCTGACCGAGCGAGGCGTGCACGCCGCTGGTTTCCATGTCGCCTTCACGCCCGCCCACCAGGCGATGCAATGCCGCGATCCGCTCGCGCTCCGGCACGATCGTCTCAAGCTCTTGCTGGAGTTCCCCGGCCATTTGGTGGCGTTCTTCGGGGCGCTTCGCGAGAGCCCGCTGCAAGATGGCGTCGAGCATGGGGTGGTTCGGACCGCCATTGTCCCGCAGGGAGGGGGCCTTGGCGTGTGCGATGCGGTATGCGGTCGCGACGGTCGTCGGGGCGTGAAAGGGTCGTACACCCGTCAAGAGTTCGTACAGCACGACCGCCATTGCAAAGAGATCACTGCGACCGTCGATGACGGCGTCGCCCGCGGCTTGCTCGGGAGACAAATAGTCGGGAGTGCCGAAGACGATTCCCGTACTGGTCCGCGGACTGGGCACTGACGGAGACAGCAACTTGGCGATGCCGAAGTCGAGCAACTTCACGCAGATCTGTTCGGAGTCTTCTCGGTGGAGGAAGATGTTCTCCGGTTTGAGGTCCCGGTGCACAACCCCGACTGCGTGTGCGGCGCTCAATGCCGAGAGGACGGGAACGACTGTCGCGAGCGCTGCCGCGACGTCATACTTCCCAAAGCGCACAAGCAAGGCGGAGGCACTGCACCCCCGCAGTAGTTCCATCACGAGGTAGGGTCCGGTTTCTCCCTCGCCAGCATCCAGCACGTCTACGATGCTTGGGTGCCGGATCCGGCTTGCGGACTTGGCTTCTTGAAAGAAGCGCGCGGTGAGATTGTCGTCCCCGACGAAGTTGGGGTTGAGCAGTTTGAGAGCGACGTCACGCCCGATCGTCATGTTCTCTGCGCGATAGACGTCACTCATGCCGCCTGAGCCAATGGGCTCTAGAAGCTTGTATTTGTTGGCGATGACAAGGCCGCTTGCAGGCTTGCTCAGCATGGTCAAGGTTCGGGCGAGCGTCCGCAGGAGGCTTTGTGCCGGGCGGACGAGGGAAAACTCAGGGCAGCATGGTACCAAAAATGGCACGAGGCGCGCAGAGGCACGGCCGCTCAGTGAATTTGGCCGGGGACGGCGCGACGGTACCGCAAATATGCGCATGTTGTGGCGCCGACGCAGTGCGTTCCTCCCGGGTAACTCGATCACGACGCGCTGTATTCATCCCCTACTGCGAAGCATGCCTCAGTCACGCGTCGAGCGGTTTCACTCGGGACTTGGCGACCCTGCTTTCCAGCGCGCTGCTGGCGTTCACGCTATCCTTTGCGTTGCCGCTTTGGTTCGATTCCGTACCCCTCGTGATTCACGTCGGCGTAGCGGTGATCGCATCCTGCGTTCCCGTGCTGTTGCGCTTCTTGGTGAAGCCGACCCGCGCGCCGCCGCATACTGCCACCCACCTTGCTGCGTGGTGGGGCAGCGACGGCGCGCTGCATTGTACGCTGCCGCGCTTCGCGGACGCCCTGGCACGGGCAAACGAAGTCGAGTGCCAGGAAGCGCTCTTGCGCGAACCTGGGCCGCGCTCCTGGGTGTGGATTGGACCGCTGCTGGCGCTGGGGCTCGCGCCGTTCGGGCACCAGTTGAACCACCCGCTGATTCGGGTGCTCAACCTGACCGACGGGCGCATCAACGTTCTGGTGGACGGCAAACTGCTCTGCAGCGTTGAAGCGACCAGCGCCGAGAGCGCCGCTGCGGGGCTCGAAGTGCGCGTGCCGGCGGGCCGACGCACGCTGAGCGCAACCCGAGCAGACGGCGCCGAGATTGCGTCGGCGGTCGTGGATGTGCAGCCCGGTGGCCGGCACCTCTACGTGCCCCACAGCCCAGAGGTCTGCTTTTGGTTGGAGGAGGCATTCTACGGGCGCCAGAGCAGCGCTCCGAAAGTGGTCGCACTGACTGGGGCTGAGCGTTTTTGGCGGGTTCCCGAGCACGTAGATGTTTGGTTTTCGGCCGCTCCCCTGGCCGAGGACGACCTCCGCTCTTCCGGGGGCGCAGTCACCGCATTGCGCCAGGCTCCCTGTATTCGTGCGCCGAGGGCCGTCCAGGATGCAGTTGGATTGGCAACGCCGCGTGAGTGACTATAGTAGCGCCGCCGTGAACGACGAGAGCGAAACACCGACGAGCACTGAGCCCGCGTTCGACGATACAGCCGACGCTGGGGGGTCTACGCCGCCAGAGGCAGCCGACGCCCCGGTCGCCGAGAAGGACCCCCTCGAAGAGGCCAAAGCCGACGTGGCTCGCCTTCGAGACCAGCTGCTGCGCACGGCCGCGGACTTCGACAACTTCCGCAAGCGCTCTCGAAAAGAGACGCGGGATGCGGAGATCCAGGGTCGTGAAGACATGCTGCGGGAGCTTTTGCCCGTCTTTGACAACCTGGAGCGCGCCGCCTTGCACGCGGAAAAAGCCACAGATGTTCAGGGGCTGGCGGACGGCGTGAAGATGGTGCTCCGCATTTTTTTCGACACGCTCACCAAGATGGACGTGCACCGCGTCGAGTCCGTGGGCAAGGGTTTCGACCCCGCCGTGCACGAGGCCATCCAGCAGATGGAATCGACGGAGTATCCGCCGGGCACCATCGCGGCCGAAGTTCAACCTGGCTACCGCGCCGGGGACCGTTTGCTGCGCCCCGCCATGGTCGTTGTGGCCCGTGCCCCAGCGGCGGTTGCTCCCGAAGTCGCCGCGGACGATGCCGCCGGGGACGAACCCTCAGAATAGGCTCAAATCCTTCGCGGACCTGTGCCTGGTCGCTTGTGCAGGCGGGCAGGGAAGCTAGTGCCGCGTTTCCATCGAGCACGAGCTTTCATTCCGCAAACCGCGCGGGTTATGCTCCGCGGCTGACGGAATGGGGAAAATCATCGGAATCGATTTGGGCACGACCAACTCCTGCGTGGCCGTGCTCGAGGGTACAGGCGCCGGGGGTGAGCCCGAGGTCCGCGTCATCCCCAACGGGGAAGGGGCTCGCACGACGCCCAGCGTGATTGCGTTGCCTCCGTCCGGCGAACGTTTGGTCGGCCAAGTTGCGAAACGCCAGGCCACCACCAACCCGGAAAAGACCGTCTACGCCGTGAAACGGCTGATGGGCCGCAAGTTCAGTGACGTCGACGTCGCCAAACACCGCGAAACCGTGGCCTACCACGTGGTCGAACATGAAAACGGTGACGCCTGGGTTATGGTCGGTGACAAGCGCATGTCGCCCTCGGAAGTCAGCGCCATGGTGCTGACCAACCTCAAGGAAACCGCCGAGAGCTTCTTGGGTGAACCGGTAACGGAAGCCATCATCACCGTTCCCGCGTATTTCGACGACGCACAACGCCAAGCCACCAAGGATGCCGGCAAGATCGCCGGCCTCGACGTCAAGCGTATTCTCAACGAGCCGACCGCTGCATCCCTTGCTTACGGTTTGGATCGCACCGAGTCCGAGCGCATCGCCGTCTACGACTTGGGCGGCGGCACCTTTGACATCTCGATCCTGGAGATCGCCGGCGGGGTGTTCAACGTCAAGGCCACGGGCGGCGACACCCACCTGGGTGGCGAGGACTTTGATGTCTTGATCATCAATAAGTTGGCCGAGGAGTTTAAAGCCGAACACGACATCGATCTGAAGGCAGACCGCATGGCTCTGCAGCGCTTGAAGGAAGCAGCGGAAAAGGCCAAACACGAGCTTTCTTCATCCCTCGAAACCGAGATCAACATTCCCTTCATCGCAACGGGGCCGGGCGGACCATTGCATCTCGAGCGCGCCATGAAGCGCAGTGAGCTTGAGATCCTGACCCGTGGGCTTATCGATCGCACCATCGAAAGCTGCAGCGTTGTCCTCGATGACGCCAAGCTGCGCCCAGAAAAAATAGATCAAGTCGTGATGGTGGGTGGCATGACGCGCATGCCCGCCGTTCAGAAGGCAGTCAAGGAGCTCTTTGGCAAGGAACCGAACAAGGGTGTGAACCCGGACGAGGTCGTTGCCATGGGGGCAGCGATTCAAGGCGCTGCCCTGGGCGGCGCCATTGACGAAGTCTTGCTGCTCGACGTGACCCCCTTGGCCATCGGCGTCGAAACTGGCGGCGGCGTGTTCACGCGGCTCATCCCCCGCAACACCACCGTGCCGACCGAGAAGAGCGAAATCTTCACGACGAGCATGGACAACCAGAACTTCGTGCCGATCCACGTGCTGCAGGGCGAACGCGAGATGGCCGCGGACAACCGCAGTTTGGCGCGTTTCGAGCTTACGGGGATCCCGCCGGCTCCTCGTGGCGTGCCAAAGATCCAAGTGAGTTTTCGCATCGACGGCAACGGCATTCTGAGCGTCGAAGCCAAGGATTTGGGCACGAACAAGACCCACGAAATCAACGTCACGCCAACGAGCGGACTCAGCCACGAAGAGATCGATCGCTTGGTCGATGAAGGCGACAAGTACAAGGAGTCCGACGAGCTGCGCCGCGACATGGCGGAAATCCGAAACCAAGCAGAGACGCTGATCTACACCACTGAGCAAGCGCTGGAAGCCTACGGGGACTTGTTGGAAGCCGAGCGCATCGAGACGATGAAGGGCGATTTGGAGGCGTTGCGTGGCGCCCTGACCAGTGGGGCGGACTTGGACACTTTGCGTGACGCCTACACGCGCCTCGAAAATGGAACCTTCGAAATCGCAGAAGCGATGTATGGCGGGAGCGACGAAACGGCCTAAACGGCTCAGCGCACGCGCTGTTGGGCGAAGAGCCGGCTGTCTGGGTGGCTGATGGAGAGCCTCGGTCGCTACACGTTGCTTGAGCGCCTCGGCAGCGGCGCTTGGGGCGAGGTTTTCAAAGCAAAAAGCTTTGGGGTGGAAGGCTTCGAAAAGACCATCGCGGTCAAGCGTGTCTTCCCAGAACTTGCGATGAACCCCGCGTTCGTCGCGGCATTCGTACATCAGGCCAAGCGCGCCATCCGCCTGAGTCATGCCAACATTGCCCAAGCCTTTGACCTCGGGCACGAACAGGAAGGCGGCAAGAGCAGCTATTACCTCGCGGGCGAGTACGTTGCAGGCGTCGACCTCCAGGCCGTCTTGCGTTCGAAAGTCGGCGCCGCGCCGCTGCCCCTAAACCTCTCGCTGTACTTGGTTGGCGAAGTCGCCAAGGCACTCGAACACGCCCACCGGCGGCACGACACCGAAGACGGCGTGCAAGGCATTGTGCACGGCACGCTGTGTCCGTCGGACGTGCTTCTCAGTTTCGAGGGCGAAGTGAAAGTGACGGACTTTTGCGTGGCCGGGGCGACCCTCGGCATCTTGTCGGAGCGCCCGGACGCAGGGTGGCTGCTGGACAAGCTGCCGTTCTTGAGCCCTGAGCTGTTGCGGGATGGCCACTCCGGACCCGAGAGCGACATTTACGCGCTGGGCGCGCTTTTGTTTCGCCTGCTCGCGGGTCAACCACCCTTCGTTGCCGCGGGCGCCGACAAGATGCGCGCGGCGATCATCTCTGGGGAACATGCCCCGCTGCACGCAGTGCGCAAGGACGTCGCGCCGGAAGTTGCCGCCATGGTGCAGCGCTGCCTCGAGCTGCGCCCTGAGCGTCGTCACGAGTCGGCGGCGAAGTTCTACGAGGAGCTACTCACGCTTTCCTACGCCATGGGTGCACGCTTCGGCGGATCGGAGCTGTCCGATTGGCTGGAAACCGTCGACCTGCGGGCGCGCCCGGGTTCGATCCCCGCACTGGAAGAGGTGCTCGAAGAGATTGAGCCCGAAGAACTCGTGCCGTCGTCACGACCCTTGGACGCAGATGTCGTTGAAGTTTCCGGGGACACTCTGCATGCGCTGAGCGAGCTGCCGTCGGAACGCGAGATCAGTGTGCTTTCGCTCGGGTTCCAAGCGGGGGCTGGCCGCGCGGAAGCGGTGCGCATGCGTGCCCGGGGTGTGGCATTGCGCTACGGCGGTCGCGAGCTTTCTGCGGACGACGCTGGGCTGGTTTTCGTATTCGGGCTTGAGCCAGGGGACATGCGGGATGCTGACAACGCTGCGCGCTCTGCCCTGGTCATGCTGCGTGCCGTTGGGCCTTTGGCGGCGCCGATGGCGACCTTGACTGCGCAGACGAGCCCAGTGGTTGACGGCAAGTTGGACGATGGCGCGCAGGCCGCCGTGCTTGCGACCGCACGCGCATTGCCGCCGGGCCAAGTTGGCCGCCTGCTCGCAACCGACGTGGTCGCGCGCCGGCTGCGCGAGGTCTTCCCCCAGCGCCCCGGCCCGACCAAGGATTGCGTGTTCTTGGAAGAACCGGCGCAGTCCCCGCCGCCGGGCCCCTTCGTGGGTCGCCGGACGGAGCTGCGCACCTTGGCCAAGGAGCTGAGTAGCGCGTCGCGTGGTGGGCTTCGGGTGGTTTCCCTCGTGGGGCCGCACGGCATTGGAAAAACACGACTGCTCAACGCCGCGATCCGTCGGCTCTCACAGGCCAAGCTGAACGTCGGCGCCTATGTGGCGACGTGTCCACCTCGCGGTCACGATGTGCCTTACAGTGGAGTCACAGCAATGTTGCGCGCGCTCACCGGCGTTCGTGACGGCGACGCCCTAGACGGAGTGCTTGGCGTGGAACCACGCTTGCGCGCCCTCGGCCTCGTTGACGAAGAGACGAGCGCGCTGCTCGGCCTGCTCGGGGCGGGGCCTGCTGCCGCACCCAACATCGTGGAACACGCCCTAGCGCGCGCGCTTTCGTCCCTGTGTGCGGAGCGGCTGCACATCCTCGCCTGGGACGACGCACACGAGCTCGACGCCGACAGCGCACGGACGATTGGGTTTGCGATGGACCGTCTGGCAAGATCCCGCGCCGCCGTGGTGCTCGCGGGTCGCCGCGCGGAGCCCGCTGTGTTGCTCAACCGCGACGAGGTGGTCAGTATCACCCTGGGAGATCTGGAACTGGAGGACACTCTCAAGCTCGCGTGCTTGCGCCTGGGCGTCGAAGAACTGCCCGCGCCCCTGCAGCGTTTCCTACACGAACGCGCAGGGGGTCATCCCATGTTCGCCGAAGAGCTCTTGCGGGAGGCGCTGGCAACCAGGGCACTCGTCGTGAAACAAGGGCGCGTCACGCTTTTTGAAAAGAGCGCCGCGCTCACGGTACCGCGGTCCTTGCGCATGTTGGTGGCCGACCGTTTGCGCCGGTTGCCCGATGCAGAGCGCGGCACGTTGGTGGCCGCCGCCATCTTGCAGCCGCCGGCGGATTTGGCCGTTGTGGCCAGTGTGCTGGCGCTTCCTTTGGGGCTCGTACACCAATTGGTCGATGGCTTGACTCAGCGCGAGATCTTGCTGCCCGAGGGCACCACTCACGTGATGTTCGCCTCTCAGCTGGTGCGCGAAGTCGTGCTGTCGGATCTCGATGAAGACCGTCGTTGCGAGTTGCATCGGCGTGCCGCGGACGCGTACCAGGTCGTGCTGGGCGTGCGTACGGAAGAACAAGCCGCTCAGATCGGCTACCACCTGGCCAAAGCTGGAGACAGCGATCGCGCTTCGGGGTTTTACGCCACCAGCGGCTTCTACCATGCCGACGAGCGTCGCCTGGACGTGGCTGCGCGCCACTTCATGCGCGCCCTTGCCTTGGCGGATCTGTCACAGCGTGGCCCCGAACAGATCGGCGAGTGGGTCGCCACCCTCAGCAGCGCGCTCAGACATGTGCGCTCCGGAGAAGGCTTGCCAGATCTGGTGCGAAAGCTCAGCGGCTGGTTGGTGCTCGACAAACACATCGACGGCCGCTTGCGAGGCGCCATCGAGATCGACTTGGCGGTCAGCCTGGGCGCACTGCACCGCTACAAAGAGGCACGCCGGCTGTTGCAACGCGCCGCGGCCACGGCGTCCACTTGGCCGGAGCTGGCGCGGGGCGCGTTGCTCGTCGAAGCGGAGCTGTCCATTCGCCAGGGCGAAGTGAAGACCGCCGAAACCGCGTTGGAGCGCGCCGCACAGCTGCCTGCCGGCGACGCCTTGGACGAGCATCGTTTCTTCGTCGCCACGGCGCAGGCACGCGCCGGTGCCGGGCATTTGGACGACGCCCTGCTCGCCTTGGACGCTGCTGCCGAGTTGGTCCCTGCGGACGACGTCGTGCTCGCCGGAGAGCGGGACAAAGTGCGCGCGCTGATTGCCGGATTCCGTGGCGACTGGGCGGAGTGTGCCCGCATTTCCGAAGCCGCTGCCGGACAGGCTCGCAACTCCGGTTTGGTGCACGAAGCCTCCGTCAACTTGCACAATCAGGGAGATTCGTTGCTGCGCCTCTCGGAAAATGCCCGGGCCTACGCCGTCTTGGGCGCCAGCCGCGCGCTGGCCGAGGAAATCGGCTCCGAGCGTTTGGTGAATCTCAACACCGCCATGATGGCATATCTTGATGCCCTCAAAGGCGACAGGGTCGCCGCGGAGACTCTCACGCGGAGCATCACCCGCGCGGAAACCCAGAAGTGGACCTGGGACGTGATCACCGCGCGCTATTTACTGGGTCGCTTGCTTGCGCATCTGGGTGACACGGTGGCCGCGCGACGGGAACTGACCTCCGCGCGCAACCTGGCCATGAGCGCCGACAACCAAGTGCTCGCCCAGGACTGCAGCGAGGCGTTGCGCAGCCTCGAACCCGCGTAGACCCCCTCTTCTCGAACGCACCGAGCCAGACTGTCTGGCTCGGGCGTTGGAAGGAAAGACTCCGCTACGCGCTCTTCGCGTCTGGAGCCGGGCCGACGACGGAATTGATATCCACCTTGGCAACGCCAGGGCCATCGCCGGTCCACACGGACACCGTAGTATTGCGTTTTGGGTAGTGCGTATCGACTCGAACGATGCGACCGACACGCCCATCCTGAAGCAGTACCCGCCGGCGATCCGTCATGTATTGATGGATGTGGCGGATGTTTGTCATGACTTAAATATAGGTTCGACCCTGGAACTTGTCAGGTTTTCGGCGCCTCGCAGTCGACGCTGTGCGTCAGGCACTCCCGGGGGTGGCGCGTTGATGTGGTTGGAAGGTGAAGCGTGTAACCAATGGGAATTGCTAGACTATTTCGCGTTCTGGAGCCCGCCTTCTGGGGCCCGAAAATTGGGCCGGCGTCGCGTCTGGCCGATAGCCTTTGGAAGTGAAGCCTCGCCTATTGCCCGTCCTTGTTGCGCTTGCCGCTACCTTCGGTTGCACCCACCAACACGCCGCGCGCGTTAGCAGCGCCACGTTGCCGCCGCCCCCTGTCGACATGGTACACCACAGCGGTCGGCTGTGGATCGAGTTCGACGAGTACACTCGCGATCGTCAGTGCGTTGCCGACGACGGCAAACGTCCGCTGTGTTTCGTGGGCGTGCACGCTGCCCTCGAGCGCGCTTTGGAGACGACGCTGTGGCCGGCGTTTTCTCAGGTGCGCGTCAAGGGCAAGGGCGATCAGATTGAGAGCCACGACTATTTGCTGTTGGTGTCCACGCACGTCGTGGCAAAGCCACCGGGACCGGACGGGCCGGGATGGGCGGCACATGGCACCATGCGCTGGAAGCTGGTGCGCGGCGGGATCCCGATCACGTCGGAGCGCGTTGAGTCAACGTCGCGATCGGATCTGCCGTACGGCAGCATGCTGGGTCACGCTGCCGGCGAAGTGATTGACGCGCTTTCCGTGCACGTGGCCACGCGGGTTGGCACGCTGCCGGAAGAGAGTCCGCGGGCGGGCGTGCCGTTGCCGAAGGTGGTGGTCACCCAGAAAAGCGGGCTGGATATGTCGGCTCCGAAACAGGTGGCGGAACGGTGACGGTCACTGCCACTGACCCCGGCACTGTCCACCCGCGCCAGCGCGGGGACAGCGGACAGAGGCGCACGAGGATGCGCCTACTTCGCCACGCGCTTTAGCTCGTTGAACGTGCGGAAGTACACGTGGCTGGTGTCTACTTCCAGTTGCTCGACGTAGACGTTGCTCTTGGCGAGCGGCGTGGGCGTGCCGCCAGTCGTGGGCAGCTTCATAATCTCGGAGCTGCCGGCTGTGAAGAACAGTGTCGTGCCGTCGCTGGCGATCGCGTTCGAGCTGGCCAGCGGGGAGACGACGGGCGTTGAAGCGCCGCCGGCCTTATCCACGCTGTGCAGCGCGCCGTCCTTTTGATCGTTTTGAAGGCCCAGCTCGACCCAGAAGGCGGTCGAAGCGCTCAGCGCCACGTCAGTGGGCCGGCGTAGTCCGGTGGCCAGGTCTTCCACGACTCCGGTGGAAAGCGACATGCGTTGCAGTACGCCGGTGGGGCTGAAGCCCGCCGTGGCTGCACCGTACAGATGCGTGGCGTCGGCAGTGTGCAGGGCGATGGCTCCCTGGCCGAAGGGCGCGCCGCTGTTGCCCGTGACTTTTCGTATCCCTGAATTTGCATACCAGTACGCGCTGCCGCCCCGCACCAATACTGCCGCGCCGGGCCCCTCGATGGATAGATTCTTCGCTTCGTCCACCTGGATCGGCGATCCTCCTGTGTGCGCCACCTTGTACATGCGCGCGGTTCCGGAGGCCGCCACGTAGTCGAAGGTGATGTAGTAGACGCTGGTGTCGTCCACTCCCAAGCCCACCGTCAGCTCTTTGTGGTCGGCGAGTTTTTGCGGTGCGCCGCCGGTCTTGGCCACGCGAAACACTCCGCCGGTGTCGTCGGCAGCAGCGTTGAACACCGGCCCGGTGAAGAACACGTCGCTCTTGCCGAGCGCGAATTGGTTCACCTCGTAGACGTCGGCCAAAGTTTCGATGTTGCTCGCGCCACCGGTGCCACCGCCGCCTGTGGCGCCGGAGCCACCGGTACCGGAACCACCGCCGCCTGTGGCGCCCGAGCCGCCGCTTCCAGCCGCCGCCCCGTTCCCGCCGGAACCGGCCATGGCGCCGGTGCCACTACCGGCGTTGCCCGCGTTACCGCCCGTGCCTGCGTTGCCGTCGCTGCTCGAACTGCCGCAGCCCAGCAGTCCGCTGATCGCCATGGCCGTCATCACGCGTGGATACATGCGCGGAAGAGATGCGCGGCGCGTCCGGAACATTCAGATGGATCCGCCCATCCGTCATGCTCCGTCGTGTGGGCGACGCGCGCCCGCGCACTGAGTCCTCGAACCTGCTTGACTCTTCGAAGCACTGCTGGACACTGAGTCGAGGACGGGATGGTCGACGCCGAGGAATTCGCCAAAGAGCTGCGCATGTACAAGCGCCACCAACTCGCCTTTTGGCTGGGCGGCATTCTGAGCGTTCTCGGGTTCGCCTATAGTTTTTGGACGAAACAGACCTTGGCGAGCCTAGGCGCGCCGCTCAGCATGGCCTCCGCCTACTACGCGTGGGTCGGCGGCAAAGCGATGAACGTCAGCTTCGGGGCGACGCCGCGCGGCGGAATGGACACCCGCAACTACGAGGAGATGTCTCCCTCGAAGCGCCGCGCGCACGCGAAGCGGGTAGCGGTGGGGCTGGTGTTCGTTGCGCTCGGCGCGATAGGCATGGACGCCTTCGTCCTGTTCTCCGCACACAACCCCGAGCGCGCCGGGCGTGTGCTGGAATCCTTGTGACGAAAGCTCGCTCAGCGCGCGCGGCGCCGGCAGCGCCGCGTGGCAACTGCGATCCCAAGAAGCGCGAGGGCGCCGCTAGCGCCCCAGGGCGTTGGCGGATTTGCCACAGCGCAACCGGCGCAACCGCCGCCACCACCCGCCTTGCGTGAACCAGTCTCTGCCTCACACAGATTGCAGATCCACTCCGTCTCCACCGGGTACGGCTTGGAACACTTGGTCTCCTTGCAGATCCCCGGGCTATGGAAGTCCGGGGGAGCCGTCTGGCAAGTCTTCCCGGGCTCGTGGCATTCGTTTGGCGGCGGCACGTCGGCAAGGGCCGGAACTGCCGCCAGCCCGAGCACTGCCGCGATCCGAAGGCCGCGTCCCAACATCCAACTCACTCGTCCGAGGACGCGAGTTGTTGTTCGATAGCTTCGAGGTGCGCGTTGACTTGGGGGTCTTTGGCGCGCAGGGACTCGACGCGGCGCACGGCACTCATGACCGTGGTGTGGTCGCGATTGCCGAAGGCCCGGCCCAGCTCTGGGAAGCTGCACTTGAGGCGTTGGCGACATAGATACATGGCGACCTGACGCGCAAAAGCGACGGACTTGTGCCGGTCCTTGGAGAGCAACTCTGCGTTGGAGAGGCGGAAATGCGTACACACCACGCGCTGGATGTCCTCGACGCTCATGCAGTCGGGCCGGGTCGGCGCGACGCGTAGCAGCTCTTCGGCTGCGAAGGTTTCGTCGATGGGGCGCCCGGTGAGGGAGCTCTTTGCGGCGAGACGGATCAGTGCGCCTTCGAGCTCGCGCACGTTGCTCTTGATCGTCTGCGCCAACAGCACCGCGACTTCATCACTGAGTGGGATGCGCTCGAGCTGCGCCTTCTTGCGCACGATGGCGACGCGGGTCTCGAGCTGGGGGACCTGAATGTCGGCAACCAGACCGGAGGTGAAGCGGGAGACCAAGCGCTCCGGCATGCGGGCGAGCTGCTGCGGGTACTTGTCGCTGGTGACGACGATGGGTTTGTCGGCGTCGCGCAGGGCGTTGAAGGTGTGGAAGAACTCTTCTTGGGTCTGTTCGCGGCCAGCCAAAAACTGGATGTCGTCGAGCAGAAATAGGTCGCAGTGCTGCCGATAGCGCGCGCGAAACTCGTCCATCTTGTGATGCTGCAGCGCTTCGATGAACTCGTTGGTGAAGTGCTCTGCGGACACGTAGACGACCCGAGCTTCGGGCCGCTCTTCCAGTAGCTTGTGGGCGATGGCGTGCATCAGGTGGGTCTTGCCCAGGCCGGTGCCCCCAGCGATGAACAGCGGGTTGTAGCGGGGACCGCCACCGCCAGCGGAGGCAAGAGCGGCGGCATAGGCCAGCTCGTTGGAGGGGCCCACGACGAAGTTGCCGAAGGTATGCTTCGGGTTGAGGAAGGCGGCGAGACGCGCACGCTCCGCCGGCGCCATGCCGACGCCCGGGCGAGGCTCCGACGCAGGGGACGCTGCGGGCCGGGGGCGGCGCTCAGGCTGCGGTTTGGGCTCGCAGACGGGGCTGTCGATGCTGGCCGAGATGCGCCACTGCACCTGCACTGGGCTGCCGATGCTGCGCTCCAGATTGGCGATGAGGTCCGGTAGGAAATGGGTTTTGACCCAATCGCGAACGAACTCGTCACGCGCCACGAGGGTCAGCACGCCGTCCACGAGCCCGTCGATTTGGACGCTCGAAAACCACTGTTCAAACGACGCGGGGGAACGCCCGCGCGTCTGGTCGATTGCCTGCTGCCAGACTTCCATATCTTCCGAATACCCCTGCTTCTTCGTCGGCGTGTCGTGGGCGCGTTGCGGTTCAGTGATCACGGAGACGATTTCCCCCAAGTTATCCACAGGCTGTGGACAATCCCGAATAGGATGCCGGCTCCGAATGCCCTCGGACCGGCCCGGGGGACGAACCCCAGTGGACCCCCAAAGGCGGGGTCGTGCTTGCATCGTGTTCGGAAGATGTCCCGGTGCGTGAGGTTTCCCTCACGACCCTGCCGCGTGGTGTGTCTCACACCGATGCGACAGTCACGGCAGCTACCACCGGTCGCGCGTGGGTTTCAACCCGCGTTTTTTTTGATCGCGAATCAGGCATCAAAACAGCTTGGTCAAGGGAAAACTTGGCCCAGCACCTAGCGCATCGGCTACTCACGTCATCGCCACACGTTCGTAACCCTCTGGACACACTGAGTTATCTGATCCCGCGGGCACAGCGCGCTGTTCGATCCAGCATCAACTTTGCGGATTTCCAAAGTCAAGAGGCAACGAGCGGTTTCGGTGTGACGCAAAGATTTCTATCACGCCGTTTTGTTGCCCGCCGCGCTTGTCCTTCGCTAGCACTGGCCCGAGTGTTAGGCCCACCCTCAGCGAAGACGAAAACCAGCGCCCTCGCGAAGCGTACCCGCGGCATGCGCGCGCTCGCATCCGTGTGTGCGTTACTGGCGGTGTTCTGTGTTTCCGAACAGTCGTTCGCAGAGCGCAGCGACCTGCCGCCGGAAATCGGTTGGAACTACGGTGAGATCGAAACGCCACGGAGTGCGGCCATGGCCGGCGCGCTCCGTGCATACAGCAACTCCGTAGCAGCGCTGTTTATCAACCCCGCCAACATGGTGGCCAGTCGCATCTATCACCTGGGTGCGTTGGCGCAGATCTGGCCTGAGGCGGGCCGACAGAGCTACGGCGGCGCTGCCGTCGACTCCATCGTCAGCAGCGCGCGGGTTGCGGGCGGACTCGGTGGCACTTGGACGCTGCAAGATCCCGACGGAATCGATCGTCGCGCTTCGGATCTGCGTTTTGCTCTGGCGTTTCCTTTCTCGGACCAATTCTACTTGGGCATCGGTGGCCGCTATTTATGGCTGCGCCAGGACGGTTTGGGGCCCCTCGGCGACAGCTTGGTGAGTGGGGGTTTGCAAGATGAAAACATCGTGCGGGGCTTCGCCTTCGACGCCGGCGCGACCATCAAGCCGTCGCAGGCTTTTGCGATTTCCCTCGTCGGCAACAATCTGAACAATCCTGGTCATGGCTTCCAGCCGTCCAGCGTGGGGGGTGGCATCGGCGTCGGCGCCGATCAGTTCACCATCGAGGCGGACGTGGTCAGCGACTTCACGACCTGGGACACCGCCAAGGTGCGTGCCATGGGCGGCGGCGAGCTGCTAATTGCCGACAACTACCCGATCCGACTCGGCTATCGCTACGATGACGGCGCCGAGAGCCACGCTATCAGCGGTGGCGCTGGTTACGTCGATCGCGCGTTCAGTGCCGAGTTCGCCGTGCGGCGCGTGGTCTCGGGAGATCAGGCGACGGCGATCATTTTCGGATTCACGTACCACGTGGAGTCATCGGGTCTGACGCCGTCGGCTGCCGACACGTTCTGAGCGCGCCAGTCAGCGGAGCCGCTCTTTGAGCAAGTTGTGCAGGTCGCTGACGCCGGCAGCGTGCTGCTCCGGTGCGACGCGGACTTCAGGTGCGAAGCTCGCCTCGCCGCGTAGTTGCTCTGCGGCACGGGGATTGCGAAAGAAATCCTCATCGTGTTCGTCTCGGAGGCGCACGAACTGAGACGCAGCGAGCGCGATGCCAACGGTGCGTTGTGCTGCGTCTACGTCGGGCCGCAGCAACACCAATGCTAGCGAGCGAGGCAGAGCAAAACCGAGTGCACGGGACGATTGTTCTTCGAGCGCCGCGTACAGTGCAGCGCTGCCTTGCAATGCGAGCTGCGCCAGCTGATGCCGCAGCGCGGCAACGCGCGTCTCTAAGAGGAGGGATTGCGCCAGCAAACGGACTGACTCCCGCGCGCGATGCGGCCCGATGCCCAGGGCCCGGCGCAAGAACGCTTCGGAGCTGCCCATCAAGCAAAAAAGCGCTCCGGAGCGGCTCGTTCCCAACCCGTAGGGGTCATGGGCGACGCTGAAGGGCAGGGCCGGCGAGGCGGCGGCCTCAAAGAAGTGGCGGCCCAGGGCCACGAAGCCGCGCAGGAAGCTCGCCGGTGCGACGGGCTTGGGCCAGGGGTCGAAGCGCGGCGAGAGCTTGTAGAACCACGACCCTTCCCGGAAGAAGTCGGTCATGGTGCGGGCGTTCAGCTGTGCCGGCCAGCCTTCGCTCGCTTCGGAGGCGAGGGCGATTCGGAGGAATCCCTGGAGATCGCCGGGGCCAGCCTGTTCCAACAGCTCTTGGGTTTGGGTCAGCTGCCCGGTGACATCGAGATCGGTCGTGGGCGCCATGGCTTCGGGAGAGTCGAAGCCCATGCGCTGGGAAAGCTCCATACGGCGCTCCCAAAGCAGCAGGCTTGCGTCGCGCACCCCGGGGCCGACTTGGATCAAGGCATCGAGCCATTCGGCGCGGCGTTCGGGCTCAGCCAGCGCGTGGAGCAGCATCCCGTGTGGGGACAGTTCGGCCAAAATGGGCCGCCGCACCGAATGCGTGACCCGACGGTAGGCGTGGGCCACCTGAGCGAGGGCCGCTGCGTTGACGCGCAGATCGATCAGATAGTGCATCCAACGGAGCGCGGCGCTTTGGATTGGATCCCCGGAGGGAAGATCGCGCACGAAGTCCAGCACTTCGCGGTTTGCGACGCGCCCGACCGCCGCATGCACGTCGGCAGCTGCTTCAGGTTGGTTGCTGCGCAGGCTTGCCAGGAACTGCGCACCCCGTGCCGCGGCAGATCGTACGGCGCGATCGAAGCTCAGCGGATCCATGGGGTTCATCGAAATGCGTCTCGCGAGGGTGGAAAGCCCGCTGGTCAGGCGGCGCTGCGAGACCTATGCATAGCATTGGCTGGCTAAGTTGGCGGCCTGCGCCGCTTGCCGGCATGCTTGCGAGGAACATGAAGCGGCGTCTGCCAGTGATACAAAGCGCGTCCGGGGGGCGCGAAGCCGAGCAGCGCTCGCCGGCTGCGTGGCGCGTTGTTGGAGCCGTGCTGGCGTTCACGCTGTGGCTACCGTTGTCGATGCTCGGCGGCGCCCTTGGCAAGGCGCTTGTGGGCGTACAAGTGGGCGGCACCGAAGCCAGTCAGGCCAGCAAGTTGATGCTCGCGGTAGCGCTGTCGGGTCCGCCGCTGCTGGCGTTCCTGCTCGCCTGCGCACTGTCTGGCGCGCTCGTCGGGCGCTTCGGGAGTGGCGCGCGTCCCCACGATGCAGGTATTGGCGGCGCGTTGGCCGCAGCGCTTGGCTGCATGGTCGCGGCACTGGGCGGAGCCTTCCCGTCGTGGATTTCCGCCGGGGTTGTGTTTCTAGCCATGGCGGCCGTCGGCTTCCCCAGCGCATTCTTTGCGGCACGCTTCTTCGGAAGAAGCGGCGGATCTGGACCTGGAGTGGACCCCGAGGGGGTAGCGCACTAGGTTTGTGGGACCATGCCGGATCTGGACGACGAACTGAGGCAGGCCGTATCGGACGCAGAGACGGTGCCCGTGACTGCGAACGCGCAGCCGGAAGCACCCAAGAAGAAGGCACGGGGCTTGAACAACGTCGGCTTGCTCGTGGCTTTGTTGGTCATGGGCGGCGGCATCTTGGCATTGGTCATGACGAACTTCGAAGATGCCGCGGTGTATTCGAAGAGCGTGGATCAGCTGTTGGCGGAGCAGGAGAAGCTGGTTGACCGCAACGTCCGGGTCACCGGCACGCTAGTGCGCGGCACCCTGGTGCGTCGTGACGAACCCTGCGAGTACCGCTTCAAGATCCAGAAGAACGAAAAGCAGCTGGATGTTCGCTATGCGCAGTGCATCGTGCCGGACACGTTCCGCGACGTTCCCGGCATGGATGTGGAAGTGACGGCGGAGGGCAAGCTGCAGACCGCGGGGCATTTTGAGGCCGGGCAGATCATGGCCAAATGCCCCTCCAAGTACGAAATGAAAGAAAAGGCGGCCAAGGGCGAAAAAGCGCCCCACCAAGACATTCCCGCCGCGATGCAAAACTGACGTTTTACGCCGGCCAGTGCCTTTGCTACGTCCCAGGGCAATATGTGGGACCGATTCCTGCGCGCCTGTCGCCGTGAGCCTGTGGACACCACGCCCGTCTGGTTCATGCGCCAAGCTGGGCGGTACATGCCGGAGTACCGCGCGATCCGGAAGAAGCACACGCTGCTGGAGATCTGCCGCATTCCCGATATCGCAACAGAAGTGACGTTGCAGCCGGTGCGCGCCATGCCCGTGGACGCAGCCATCTTGTTTGCCGACATCCTGTTGCCTCTTGAGCCCATGGGCGCGGCCTTCGAGTTCGCCGCGGGCGAAGGCCCGGTCTTTGAGTCTCCTTTGCGCAAACGCGCGGACATCGAGGCTTTGCGCGTGATCGAACCCCGCGAGGATCTGTCCCATGTGCTCCAGGCGATCCGCCAGATCCGCGCGGAGCTGGACGGCAAGACGCCCCTGATCGGCTTTGCAGGTGCGCCCTTTACCCTCGCCAGCTACTTGATCGAAGGTGGCAAGAGCAGCAACTACGCCATCGCCAAGACCATGATGTACAGCGACACGGCGCTTTGGAACGAGCTCCTGGACAAACTCGCCCGGGTGGTGCGCGAGTACTTGGTGGCACAGGTGGAAGCCGGCGCTCAAGCGCTGCAACTCTTCGATTCTTGGATCGGCGCTTTGGGGCCCGGTGACTACGCACAGTACGTGCAGCCCCACGTGAAGACGGTGCTGGATGGGGTCAAAGACCTCGGCGTGCCGGTGATCCACTTTGGCACTGGCACGGCCACGCTGCTGGAACTGCAGAAACAAGCTGGCGGCAGCGTGATCGGCATCGATTGGCGTGTGCCGTTGGATCAAGCGCAAGCGCGCTTGGGCAACGACGTGGCGTTGCAGGGCAATCTGGATCCGATCTTGATGTACGCCGAGCGCAGCGTGCTCGAAGCGCGCGTGGTCGAGGTGTTGGAAAAGGGCAAGCAGGCTCCCGGGCATATCTTCAACTTGGGGCATGGCATCCTTCCGGACATGTCACCGGATACCGTGCGCTGGGTGGCCGAGCTCGTACACGAACGCGGAAAACGCTAGGTGGCGAAGCGCGCCATTGTCTTGGGGGCAGGGGTCACCGGGCTCACGGCTGCCTACGCCATCTTGCGCGCGAAGCCCGACGTCGAATTGACGGTGCTCGAAGCCAAGGATCGCATTGGTGGCAATATTGTCACCGAGCGTGCCAGTGGCTTCTTGATCGATGGCGGGCCGGACTCGTTCCTGCGCACCAAGCCCGAAGCCGTGCAGCTCTGCAAGGAGCTGGGGCTCTTCGACGACCTGATCACCCCGAGTGAAGACGCCAAGAAGGTGTATCTGGTGCACGAAGGCAAGCTCGTGCCCATGCCCGCGGGCATGGCCTTGGCTGTGCCGACGCGCCTGTCGCCGATGCTGCGCACGCCGCTGATGGGCCTCGGCGCCAAGGCGCGTATGCTCGGAGATCTCGTGATTGCTGGGCGCCAAAGCGACGCGGACGAGTCCATCGAGGACTTCGTCGCGCGGCGCTTCGGGCGTGGCGCCGCCTCGAAGATTGCCTCGCCGCTCCTGGGCGGGATTTACGCGGGCGACGTCTCGCAGCTATCGATCCAGTCCACCTTCCCGCAGTTGCTGGAGCTCGAAAAGAAACACGGCAGCCTGATCCTGGGGTTGATGAAAGCCCAGGCCAAGATGCGGGGCGCGCCCACGGGCACGCTTTCGGCCGTAAAGACCTGGCTGTCCAAGCCGGCGCAGGCGCCGCCGAGTCCGTTCTATTCCTTGCGCGGAGGTATGGGTAGTTTGATCCGCGCACTGGCCGATAGGCTACCCCGGGTGCGCACCGGCGCCGCAGCGCAGCGCATCGAAGCGGTCGGCACGGCGTACAAAGTGACGTTGGAGTCCGGCGAGACCCTGACGGCCGATGCCATTGTCGTTGCGGTTCCGGCGCACGTTGCTGCGCGCATCTTGCCCAAGGCCTTCGAGTCGGATCTGGCAGCGATCCCGTATCTGTCTACTGCAACGGTGTTCTTTGCGTACCCGAAGGCAAAGATGGGGCGCGACTTGGACGGCATGGGCTTCGTGGTGCCCCGGGGTGAAGCGAAGATCCTTGCGGGCACCTGGGTGTCGAGCAAGTGGGAAGGCCGCGCGCCGACGGACGCGGTGCTGGTGCGCGCGTTTCTGGGCGGCGCGCGCGGCGACGTGGACGTCGAAGCGAGCAGCGACGCAGAGTTGGTCCGCGTGGCCGCTGACGAGATGGCCCGCATCATGGGGGCCTTGCCCGAGCCGCTCTTTCATCGCGTCTTCCGCTACCATCGCGCCAACCCGCAACCCATCGTCGGGCACGGCGCGCGCTTGGCCCGCATCGACGACCTGCTGCGTGCCGCCCCTGGGCTTGCCCTGGCGGGCGCGGCCTATCGAGGCGTGGGCATTCCCGATTGCGTGCGCCAAGGGCGTGAGGCCGCCGCCAGCGTGCTTTCCGCGTTGTAGCTGGCGCGCGGTCTGCGGTTTGTCTGGGGGAGCCTTTTTGCTAGGCTCCCGCCCGCTCCGGCGTCGTCTAAAGGCAGGACAAGGGACTTTGAATCCCTGAATCATGGTTCGAATCCATGCGCCGGAACCGGTTGGCCCGTGTTTGGGGATAGCTCCGTCCGCTGGGAACCCGCGGCGCCTGCGGGTGTCTTGGGTCTGTGGCTGCCCGGGCGCGACGATCTGCACTTTTTGACCGCAGCAAGCGTCCGCGGTCCGACTGGGGGGACGACGCGCCGCGCTTGGTCGGCTACCGTCGCACGGACCCTTGGTGGGACAGCCCTGTGGACGAGAGCGAAAGTCGATTCATCGAGAGGCTCCGCAAGCGCGATGAGCGCGCTTTCAACGAGCTAGTGCAGCTGTACGAACAGCGCGTATTTCGTCTCGTGTTTCGCATGCTTGGTCGCCGCGACGAAGCCGAAGACATGGCGCAAGAGGTCTTCGTTCAGGTGTTCAAGGCGATCGACAGCTTTCGTGGCGACGCCAAGCTGGGCACTTGGGTCTATCGCATCGCCGTTAACCTCTGCAAGAACCGCATCAAGTACTTGGCCCGTCGCCACGAGGGCGCGCAGCAGGAACTGGAGCCGCACGCGGAGCGCTCTCCGCTGAGCGAAGCCAAGGGAGTGACCTTCGGCGATGTGGCGCGGCCCGATCACATGGTGGAAGGTATGCAGGCAGAACGCATCGTGCAGATCGCGATGCAGGAACTCGACGCAGATTTTCGCGAAGTGTTGGTGCTGCGCGACGTCGAGGACCTCACCTACGAAGAAATTGCGGAGATCACCGGACTGGCCGACGGCACGGTGAAGAGCCGCATTCATCGCGCGCGGAGCATGCTCAAGGCGCGCGTTGAACGCGCGCTTGGGGAGAGGATCCGATGAGCGAAGACGAGACACCCAAGGACGACGCGCTCGAAAAGGACGACGCGCTCGAAAACGCCGAGCCCAAGGACGACGCTCGCCATGACGTTGCGGCTCTGGACGATGCGCCCAAGGACGATGCGCCCAAGGACGATGCGCCCAAGGACGATGCGAACGGGGTGTCCGACGAGGAAGTGCCCAGCGACGCGGATTTGGACGAAGATAGCGATGCGATGCGCTCGCTGCTGCGTGGCGCCTTCGACAAGGAGGAGTCTGCGGGTGAGCCCCACGCGGATGTGCTGCGTGGCGTGCAAGACAAGCTGCGCAAGCGCAGCGGTGGCAAATTCTACGCGGACGGCTGGAGCACCGCGCGTCATCCCCCCACCATGACCTATCTGTGGACCAGCATGATCATGTTGGCAGTGGTCGTGATCGCCTACGCCGTGCTCGCGCCCCTGGTCGACGAAGCCAAAGAAGTGCTGAACGAACCCGCACCCGTGCAGCTGATCCCGCCAAAACGGCCGCGCTAGGGCAGTCCGAGGGCGCTCCTTGCTCTGAAGCGCTCTCGCACGAGTCCGGACCTTGGGGTATACGAACTCGACATGACTCGGGTTTGCATCGACCTGACCGCGAACGAGATCATTGATCGGTTTGGCGGGATTGGTCGCTACGGGTACCTCCTGCTTGAGTCGATGGTCTCGCTCCCGGCGGCAGAGCGCGCCGGCATCGAGTTGTGCGCTCTGGAGGACTCCGCTGGCTCAGTCATCGGTGCGGAGCAAGCACTCGAAAAGGCCGTCCTCTCCCGACGCACGCTCCCGCTGAGGCGCCACCGTTGGCAGCGTCGATTGGTGACAGGGAAGTCCCTCGTCAATGGGCGGGTGGATCTCTTCCACGCAGTGCAGCCTCTGGCGTTGCCCTTGTGGCCGCGCGCCAAAGTTCTGGCCACCTGTCACGACCTGATCCCCGTCGTGTTTCCGAGGCAGGGTTCGGCACTCAAGAGCAATTGGATCGTACTCAGAGAGACGGCTGTGTGGGGCCTACGCATGCGCCGCGTTGATCATATCTTGGCAATATCGGAGCAAACAGCGACAGATCTCTCGTCGCGTCTTGGGATTGCGCGAAGCAAGATCAGCGTGGTCCACCACGGGGTCGACGCGAAGCTCTTCCACCCGCGGGCCGACCCCGTGGCCGCGCGGCGTAAGTTCGACCTGCCCGAGCGCTGGTTCGTCAGCGTCGGTAGCGATCACTACCGTAAGAATCATCGCGCCCTCTTCGAGGCATGGTGCAACGCTGGGCCCGACATCCCCGAGGGGCTCGTGGTGGTGGGCAAGGCCCTCTACGAGTCCACTTTGCAGGAACTCAACGCCAAGGTGGTCCAACTGGGCCTTCAGCATCGCTTTCGCTGGTTGGACAACGTGGACGACACCGACTTGCCCGGGCTGTACTGTGGTGCCACGGCGGCCATTGCGCCATCGTTGTATGAGGGATTCGGAATGACCTTGCTCGAGGCAATGGCGTGCGGCACTCCGGTTGCGGCTGCGCGAAATGGCGCCTACGAGGAAGTGGGAGGGGATGCCGCCATCTACTTCGACGGTCGATCCGTGAGCGCGCTGGAAACGACTCTACGTCAGCTTTCCGGTGACGCCCAAGAGCGCGAACGACTGAGCCAAGCTGGGCGCCGCCAAGCGTCAGAGATGACCTGGGAGCGCACGGCGCGACAAACCCTCGAAGTGTATCGGCGCGTCGCGGAGACCAAGCCTCCATGTACGCCCTGAGTTACGGCCGTGCGCGCTATCGTCGCGCCGGAACCCGACGTTTGCGTGCGAATCGATGACAGCTGATTCGGAAGCGCCCGCACCGGCCACGACGTCCGACACGCCCCAAGCGCCGGGAAGCCTGGACGCGAAAGAGGGGCGCGCCCAAGGCACATTGGTTTCGGGCACGTTCTGGATCTCGCTCTCCGAAGGTGCCACCGCGCTGCTGGGGGTGCTGACGAGCGTCGTGGCCGCGCGCCTGGTGCCACCGTCGCAGTTCGGGATGATGGCTGTCGTCACTTTGGCGATCGCCGTACTCGAGACCTTCACGACCTCCGGTTTCGACGAAGCGCTTGTGCAGCGCCGTGGCAACATCGACGAATTCCTCGACTCTGTGTGGAGCTGGAACGTGCTGCGCGGACTGCTCTTCGTCTTGGTGCTGGCGGCCGCGGGCCCCATTCTGGCCAGGGTCTACGACGAACCGGCGCTGGCCTGGGTCACGTTGGCCGCGGCGCCCTACGCAATTCTCCAGGGGCTTCGCAACGTCGGCACTGTGGCCTACCAGCGGGATCTGCATTTCCGTCGGATCTTCGCCATGAACGTGGCTCAGGCCGGACTCACCCTGCTGATCTACTTGCCCGCGGTGATCTGGCTTCGCGACGTGCGGGCGTTGATCGTTGGCTATTTGGCCACCGCGCTTGCCGGCGTGCTGGTGTCCTACGCAGCACATCCATTCCGTCCGCGCTTCCGTCCCTCTCTTTCGAAACTCCGGGAGTTGGTACGTTTTGGCAAGTGGGTGACCGGCATGTCCGTCGTCGGCTTTGTCGTGACACGCGGCGACGACTTGTTCATCTCGAAATACCTCGGCCTGACGGCGCTTGCGTACTACCAGTTGGCCTACTCGCTTTCGAATTTGCCGGCGACCCACGTCACCCACGTGCTCGCGCGCGCCAGCTTCCCGGCCTACTCGCGGCTGCAGCACGATCCAGCGGCCATGCGCAGCACATTTGTCGACGTGTCGCGAGCCACGGTGCTGCTCAGCGCTCCTTTGGCAGTGCTCCTGTGGTGTATCGCTCCCGAGTTGGTCACCCACGTGCTTGGACCGCGTTGGCAGCCCGTTGCGCCTCTGATCCGCATCCTGGTATTGGCGGGTTTCCTGCGGTCCTTTGCCGCATTGGCTGGGTACTACTTCTACGCGGCGGGGCGCCCGGATCTCAATTTCCGCATGAACCTGCCACGGCTCTTCGTCACCGTGATCCTGATTTGGCCGCTGAGCGCTGCTTACGGAATGAAGGGCGCCTGCTGGACAATCGTGTTGGCCATCGCCTCTGGTCTGCCCATCTGGTTCTCTGGCATGCGGCGACTCGCGCAGATCACCGTGGGTGAGGTCCTGCGCCATCATATGCTGGCCCTGCTTGCGAGTGGCTTGCTGGCCGCCATTCTGCTTCCCACCCGGCCGCTCTTTGCGGGGTTGGGTGGTCCCATCGGCGCCCTGGCCTGGTTGGTCTTGGGGCTCTTGGCTTGGGTCGGCGCGTTGCTACTGCTCGGCCGTCTGACGCCCTGGTCCGTGGCGACCGAGTTCCAACGCTTGCGCGCGGCAGCACGCAAGAAAGCGACCGACGCCGCGCTGTGAAAGGACGTCTCAAGTTGTGCCATGCGGTGCCGCGGCTTCGCGGAGCGGCCCATCGCGATAATTCGCTCAAATCCGTGAGCGTTTCGACGGGATGCTCGGCCATGCCCGGACAATGACCACGCTGGCGCGCATTTTCCGGGCTTAGCTTGCGCGCAACTGCGACGTCTTCTTAAGTCACCGTGACGTCTGGTATTCTTGCGGCTTGACGACGGTACGCGGGGGTGCGCGGCGCAGCAAGGCGTCCTTCGGGCGGGTCGGTGTGCTGGCCGGGGTTGCCGCGTCGTTGATCGGTGGGTGCTCCGGCACTTCTGAGCACGAATCGTCGGCTGCGAAGATTTTCATCAGGCACGTGCTCCAAGCGGATCCGAATCAGTGTTTTCCAACACCCGAGTCCACGTGGCCGGCGCTGCCATTTGGAAAAATGGACCAGGTGTTCACAGATTCCTATGAGGCGTTGGTCTTGTTTGGCAACCAGCATGCGGCGGCCAAAAAAAATGACGCCAATCGCGTTACGTTGAATACGGCCCACGTCGAATTACGCGAGGAGTCGGGCACCGTTCTGCAGACGTTCAGCAGGTCTGCCACGGGTTTCGCCGATCCTGGTGTCAACGCTCCGGGCTGGGGTGTGACTGCGGTCACGCTGGTTCCTGCTGGGACTGTGAACCCAGGCGCAGCCGTGACGTTGGTCGCGAGCGTCAAGCTGGAGGGCATGACTTTGGCGGGCGAGGTGGTTGAGACACCGAGCTTCGAGTTCACCGTGAAAGTCTGCGAGGGCTGCCTGATCCAATACCCCTTGGATGCCGACGATCCCAGCCTTCCGGGGTATCAATGCATTCCCTACGGCGATGCTGTCGAAACGCCTTGCGTGCTGGGCCAAGACGACCCCATCGATTGTCGCCTTTGCGCCGTCACAAATTCGCGCTGCGTATCGCCCAGCGCGTGAACAAGGCGCCAGGGCCGCGCAGCCTGAAAGGGACGTCTAGCTCGGTTTGCGGATCACGACCCAAGTCACTACGGGCCAGTCAGGATCGTCGAGGGTCGCGACTTTGTGCAGGGGGTGCCACTTGGCGTGGGGCACCGGGTCAAAGCGTAGACCTAGGGCATCGACAACCCAGACCAGCTTGTTGCCCCAGCCGCCGGCGCCGAGCACTTCGTGGTCCTTGCACAAGAGCCGGAGCGCTTCTGGTGTGAAACGCCAATAGTCCGCTGGGGCGTCATGCACCGGGTTGATGAAACACGTTGTGTGCACGGCCACGCCGCCTGGCGAGAGCACTCGGACGGACTCATCGATGGCGACTTTGGGGTCGCCCTTCACGTGTTCCAACACTTGATCGGTGATCACGTTGGCAAATTCGCCGTCGGCGAAGGGCAAAGCGAGCAAATCGCACTCCGGAAAGTTGGCTTCCACCACTCTATGGGGAGCCACCCCGAGGGTGTCGCAGAGGGGCTTGGAATGGCTGACCGATAGCGTGCGCCCGTCCTTGCGTAGAACCCCGGCGAAGGCCTTGAGCTCCCGATACATGGCATAGCGAGTGACGTGCGGGCCAGCGGGCAGGCCACGCAGAGTGAAACGCGCAACGCTGCGCAGCAAGGCCCTGGTGTGTCCCGGCATCAATCCACGCGAAGGCGAAAAAAGTGGTGGTAAGGGTACTCGCGCACGCGAAAGTTGTTCTCCGTGCGCAGACCGGCTGCGCTCAACGAGCTCAGCACGCGCGTAAGCGGGTAGCCTTGCTTGCCGATTTCCCAATAGTGCTCGCCGTTGAACTCGTGTCGGGGCGGCGAAGCGTCGGGCATTGAGCGGAAGAGATTGACCACGCGTTTGCCGAAGCCGACGCGCACGTCCACGTTGAGGTACGGTGTGACGTCCGGCAAGCTGATCAAGACGTGTCGGCTAGACACACGTCCCAATTCGGAAGCTGCGGTTTCCAGCTGATCCCATGGCAGATGCTCCAGGGTCTCGAAGCAACACACGGCTTCGAAGGCTTCGTCCTCGAAGGGCAGCTCCGTCACGCTGCCCACGACGTCCGGGCCGAGCCTCGAATCCGCGTCCAGGGTGGTGACCTCTAGACCGTGACGTCGCAGCTCCCGGTGCACGAAGCCGTTGCCGATCCCAACTTCAAGGCAGCGCGACGGGCGAACCCGTACGACCTCGTCAATCTGGTGCCAGTAGCTGATGTATCGCTCTTTCGAGTCGTACACCATGTTCTGGTAGTGGGAGGGTTCGACCTGCGGGGTAAAGGACATCGCCTGCGCCGCGGAGCCTACCCCAGCGCGGCAGTCCGCATCAATCCGCGGACGCTTGGAAAAAGGCGGGTATTCAGTCCCGACGCGCGCCCTCGGCGAGCAACTCGTCCACGAACCTCCAGAAGCGCCCCGCGGCGCCGCTCACGACGCGCAATGCTGCTTCGTCGTCCAGGGACCACCACGGCTCGAGGGCGACGCCAACGTGCTCGTTGGTGGCCACCTGGCAGCCCAAGAAGCGTGCCTCCACGGGTAGTCGGCCGGCCCACTCCGGGGACGGCGGTTTGTGCACGAAGCGCTTGGAACGGCGAAACACGTCCAACACTTCTTCCGGAGGCAAGTTCCGGATCACGTAAGGGTTGTCGGCAATCGTCTTTGCGTGGGCCATGGACTCGGCAAATCCCTTGGCGCGAAATGCGGAAAACGCGAGACAGATCTCGATGGGTCGATCGCCGGCTACTGGCGCGGCGTCGAACTTCTTCAGTGTCGCCTTGTCGAATACCGAACAGCCCAGCACACGCATGGGGCGCCGCGGATACCAAGGGTTCCGTTCGAAGATCTGCTTCTGGTACTCCGTTAAGAAGACCACGCCGGCGCTGCCTTTGGTGAGCTCGAGCATTTCGCTTCGGCGGCAAAGACACCAGTGCAGCGCCCGATGCAGTGGGTGGCGGAGCATGGACATGTCGCCGCGTGCGCGACAGATACGCATGTCATGTTCAAATAGAATCAAGCGCGGGAACTCCGCAAGGACACGCAGTTGGTCGGGGCGGGCGCGTGCCGCATTGCCGACGATACACACCGACGCATCGTCCAAGTCCCGCGGCGTGAAATTGGAGAAGGTCCGCGTCTCGACGGCGCACGGCGCGGCTTCCATGACGGCTTGGTCGGTCAGCTCCGCGCCGCCCGGATAGCGATGGACTTCATCCCGAGCGACGTCCGCATACTGGTCGGCCACGAAGAGCACGCGGTCCCCAGATTGCAGCGGGCTGACGGACATCGCTTGCAAGATACCCAAATCTTGGCGCGCGGTCGGGATGGAAGATGCTTTACTCGATCCAGCGGGCCAAAATGCACGTGATGTTGTCGGGGCCGCCGTTTTCGTTGGCACCCTCAATCAGGCGATTCGACGCGGTGGGCAGGTCGGGAGCGTTCTGAATGATTTCCAGCATGCGCTCGTCGGAAAGCGGTCCGGACAGGCCGTCGGTACACAGCAGCATGGTGTCCCCGGCACGTGGGGTTTCGAAGCGTGTGTCGACCTTGACGGTGTCCTTCATGCCCAGGGCACGAACGATCACGTTCTTGTGGGGGAAGTTGGCGATCTCTTCTTCAGTGAGCCGCTTCATCTTCTTGTAGTCGTTCAGCAGTGAGTGGTCTTCGGTCAGCTGATCGATGGTGCCGTCACGCAGTCGGTAGATGCGGCTGTCGCCCACGTGGGCCAGGTAGATGCCGTCTTCTACCGCGAACAGCGTGACCAAGGTCGTGCCCATGCCGCGCTGCTTCGCGTTGCGCTGGGCCGTTTCGTAAATGCGCAGGTTGCAGAGCTTGATTCCGGTGACGAGGCGGTTCTCTTCGTAGCCCTTGGAGCGGTCCATCTTGTAAGGCCAGGTACGCTCTGGGTCGTCCGCTGTGGCTGCAAAAAACTCCTGCAGGGCGTCCACCGCCATCTTGGAAGCGACCTCGCCGGATGCGTGTCCGCCCATGCCGTCGGCCACAACATACAGTCCGTACTCCGCCATGATGGCAAAGTTGTCCTCGTTGTGGTTCCTCTTGCGGCCGACGTCAGTCTGGCCCGCAACCTCAATCCGAAGCGGCCGTGCCACTAGCTATCCCGCGGAAAAGACGTCCAAAACCCTGGAAATCATCTAACACGCTCCCGTGCCTGCAACCAAAGGGTTTGCGTCACGACAGTGAAACTATTCCGAGCGGCGCCCGAATAGAAGGACTTATTTGTTTCCGCTGCGACGAGTCGTCGTCTTGCGGGTTTTCTGCTGTTTTGGCGCGGGCTGGAGGGTCAGGCTGACCCTCCGATACTTGCCTCCCCCGTAGACCAGCAGCTCAACGCTCTCGCCAACGGCGCGGCGGTTGATGGCGTCGGACAGGGCTTCAGGGGTCAACACAGGCACCCCGTCCAGGGCGACGACCCGATCGGACTTGGCCGCGTCGCGGCCGCCTCGAAGGCCGGCAGCAGCGCCGGCGCTACGTGGATGCACTGAAACGACTCGCACGCCCCGGGCAGGAACACTGTCGTCTGCGACGCCCTGGATCCCCAACCAGGGGGCTGGAGGCACGGCGTTTTCGGGCACGGTGCGCAGGAACGCTTTGATAGCGGGAGTGGGCACGCCATAGGGCACACGACTGCAAGGCGCATTGGGAATGGGCGCGCATGCCCGCGCGACAACGGCAACCACGTCGCCCTTGTCGTCCAGCACTGGACTGCCGAGCTCGTTGTTCTTGAGGCGACTCGTGAGTTCCAGCGCGTCGTGTAGCAGCTCGTTGTCCCCGCCGACCATGGTGCGCGCGCCCTTGATGATCGTACGCGCAGGCGCCAGCTCCTTCGCGTTGATCACGCTGTACGTACGCAGATGGCTACCCAGCTGCGTCGCGGACTTGCGTGAGGCGCGCAGGCCCTTCTTCCAGCGTCCGTTCTGAGGCACGAGTAGCGCGAGATCCCAAGCGCGGTCCGTGTGGCCGACCTTCACTCGCGCGACGCTTCCGTCCGCAAAGCGCGCGTCCACGTTGTTGCCATGACCGAGGGGCGACAGCGCCGTCAGAATGCGTCCGTCTCCGGAGAGCACGCTGCCCAGGCCGATCACCTTGCCGCTGCGCTCCAGGGTCACCACGCCGTCCCGGGCCTTCTCCACCTTGCTCTTGGGCGCACCGTCTCGGTCCGTGATGCCGCTGAGCCCCGAATCTGCGGCCTGATCGGCGGCTGCCGCTGCGGCGCGGGCTGCCTGGGCCGCGCCGCGCGCTGCGTCCGCGTTGGTTCCCGCGGCCTGGGCTTGGACGGCGGGAGCCACAAAAAGCGCCGCGACCAGCAGTAGCTCTGGGCGTTTCCAGCGGGTCACACCCCAGGTGTGGTCGCCGTTTCTCAGTGCACGCTTCGCATTGCCAAAAATCATGGAAAACCTCTCGCTTTAGCCCCGTAGCCGGAGGCCTAGCATCCATTCGTGCAAGAGGCTTGCCGCCCCGCGGCCCTGCAATGCTGCGCTTCCAAAATCTGTGGGTCCGGTCAAGCTGCCCCCAGGGAACAGCGAGGCCTGCGCTAGACTTCGGCCTTCGTGTCTGGCCTCGCGCCCCTCATCCTGACCGCGCTCGTTGGCGCTACCGTCCTCGTGGTCGTCTACCTGGCGCTGTTGCGTCACGACCGCTCACCGCACCTGCGCTACTGGACTTTGGCGTGGGTCTTGAGCTGGATCCGCTACGCAGCTTCGTACGCCGCACTGAGCACGCCGTCCGTGGCGTTGGACCTGACGCTGCTTTTGGCGAGTTTGGCGAGTGCGGCGTGCTTGCTCATGGGTGCGTACGCGTTCAGCGCTCGCGCACTCCCGTCTGTGTGGCGGTGGGCTTTCGCCGCGGGCGCCGGCTGGGTCGTGCTCAGCAAGGTCGCCAGTTTCGGCTTTCTTGCGCTGACGCTGCCGGTGTTCACCTTGCTCGGCGTATCCATGATCGTCGCAGCGCGTGCGCTGTGGCTCGCTCCACTTCCGTCTCCTCGCACGGCCACACGTTTGGTCGCCGTGACGCTCGCGGCCTGGGGACTACATCGCCTCGACTACCCTTTCCTGCGTCCAATCGAATGGCTTGCCCCCATCGGCTTCGGCCTCGCCGCGGCGATGGAACTCATGGTGGCCGTCGGCAGTGCCCTGGCACACGCCGAGCATGTTCGCAACCGGCTGCGCGTGAGCGAGGAGCGCTACCGCATGTTGATAGACAACTCGCCGCAAGGCATCTTCTGCACGTCCACGGACGGGCGCTTTCTCAACGCGAACCCCGCGCTGGTACGCATGCTCGGCTTCCAAAGCGAGACCGACGTCCTGCGTGTCGACATCGCCAAAGAGCTGTATGTTGATCCGGCGGAACGGGATCGAGCCCGAGGGATGCTTGCAGACCGTGACGAATTGGATGGGTTCGAGACCGAGTGGCGCCGGAAAGACGGTACTCGTTTGCGAGTGGCGCTCTACGCCCGAAAAGTCCGAAGCGAAGCGGGCGAAGTGACGATGTACCAAGGCGTGGCTGTGGATGTCACAGAGCGCCACCGGCTCGATCAGCGCCTGCGCCAAGGAGAACGGCTTGAAGCCCTTGGCCGCCTGGCCGGTGGCGTCGCGCACGACTTCAACAACCTGCTAACAGTCATGCGCGGAGCCGCCGAGCTGACGCTGCATATTGAAGACAGGGCTCAGCGGGAACAATGCATTGCGGAGGTTCTGGACGCGACAGATCGCGCCGCTCAGCTGACTGGACAGCTGCTGGCGGTGAGTCGGCAAAAACCCGTGGAGCCGCGTAGTGTGGATATGGCCAAGCACGTGGAGACGGCAACCCGGCTGCTACGCCGCATGGTCGGTGAAGACATCGAGGTGAAGACAGAGTGCGACGACACGGAATGCAACGTCTACATCGACCCGGCGCAGTTGGATCAGATCCTCCTCAATCTGGCGGCGAATGCCCGGGATGCACAACCAGGGGGCGGGAGCTTTTCCATCAAGATTGAGCGCCTCGCCCTCGACGAAAGAGAGGCGGAACGCAAACGCGTCGCGCCGGGTGATTACGTCCGGCTCTGCGCCAGCGATGACGGGCCGGGCATGGACCCAGCAACGCGTCAGCACGCTTTCGAGCCGTTCTTCACCACCCGCGGCGACAGCGGCGGCACCGGGCTGGGGCTGGCCACCGTCTATGCTGCGGTATTGCAGGCTGGCGGCACGGTGCAACTACTTTCCAGCGACGGCGCCGGCGCGAAATTCGAGATCCTCTTCCCGCGTGACACCCGGGAACAACGTGCGTCTGGCCCCGACTCCTCGGAAGAGGTTCGTTCGAGTGGCCTGTCCGTGTTGGTGGTGGAAGACGAGCCCACCGTACGCCACATGGTTGCGCGCATCTTGCGGGCAAGCGAGCACGAAGTACTCGTCGCCTCGGACGCGCAGGAGGCACTGCGCATATTGGATGACACGACTGTGGACGTGCTCCTCACAGACGTGGTCATGCGCGGCAAGAGCGGCGGCGAACTGGCCGCGGAGGTTCGCGCGCGGCTGCCGGAGACCAACATCGTCTTCATGTCCGGCTATCCAAAAAGTGCCCTAGGGAAGGATGGGTCTATTCCTGAGGGGTGTCACTTTCTAGCCAAGCCGTTCACATCTGAGCAACTGCTGGCGATTGTGCAGCGCCGCTCCAAACCGAAGGCACGTGTGGCAAGCTAGACGCGATGCAACGGCTACTCACGAGTCTCGCCTTTATGTGCCTCGCCTTTGCTGCGTGCCGCCGACCGCAGCCCGCGGGCGGCCCGGTGCAGGTTCCGCCCGGGCTGTCCCTGGACGAACCCGAGTCACCGCCAGCCGAAGACGGGGACGATGGCGATAATGACAAGACCGTCGCGGCCAAGCCGCCCCCGGCCCCCCCGAAACCATCTGCACCGACGGTCCCGCCACCCACCAAGATGGCCGGCTTCAGCTTCGGTCAGTCCCGCGCTGATGCGTGGCAAGCCTGCAGCAAGAAGGGGACCTGGAAGCGCTACGGGGAGCACTGGCTATGCACCAAGCCCTTGGTCGACCCAGGATTCCAGGGCAGTCCCGTGCTCAGCTTCTGCGACGATAAAGTATGCGCTATCGGCTTTGCGATCGTGCCAGATAGCGCAGACTACAAGACGTGGTCCGCCACCTTCGAGAAGATCCGTCAAATCCTGATCGGTCGTTATGGCGCTGCGACCAAAAGCGAGGAGCAGATCCCTGACGATTGCAAAGGCGAGAACTTCGTCGAGTGTTTGGACGCTGGCAAAGCGCGCGCGGAGAGCCAGTGGCAGTGGACTGCGGGCCACAAAGTAGCCCTGCGCATGAGTCAAAAGAGCAGCGGCGAAGGCCCGCCCGCGATTCGTTTGGTTTCCCTGCCCACGGCAAGCCCACAGCAATAGGAGTCAGCGCCTGAAGCGACGCCCACGCAACCAATGCGGCGAAGGTCAGGCCTAGGCGCACGCTATGCGCCCGGGGCGCTGCAACGTGCCCGAGAAGCAGTGGCACAGTGCTTGCGACCCTGCGCGCGGCGCTTGAGCGACGTTCTCGAGCGCGGGTACACACCTTGGCCGAGCAAGTTGAAAGACAGTCGTATCTGCTGCCGCGCGCGCGGCTCGACGACTTGATCCAGCTGCTGATCGCCCGTGGCTATCGCGTGCAAGGGCCAACGCTGCGCGATGGCGCCATCGTTCTCGGGCCGCTGCGCTCGGACCGGGACCTGCCCATTGGATTTACGGACGAGCAGCGCGCCGGCCACTACCGCGTCGTTCCTCGCCAGGATGTAGCGGTGTTCGGCTACGTCGTCGGCCCCCACAGCTTCAAGGCGGAGCTGCTGCGCCCGGCGCAGACCTTGTTTCGGGCCAAACGCGAAGCAAAGCGTGTGCGTTTCATCGCCGAAGCCGTGGACGATTCCCCGCTGTGTTTGTTCGGAGCGCGCGCCTGTGATCTGGCGGCGATCGAGGTGCAGGATGGAGTGCTGCGCGACAGCCAGCACCCCGACGCGTTCTACGCCGCGCGTCGCGCCGCCAGCTGCATCGTGGCCGTTGGCTGTACGCAGAGCGCGCCGACGTGTTTCTGCGCTTCCATGGGCACCGGTCCGGCGCCCACCCGCGGCTACGATCTAGCTCTAACCGAACTGATCGGCGACGCCGGACACCGCTTCGTGGTTGCTGTTGGCACGCGCCTCGGTGCGGACTTGGTTGGCGAGCTCGGGCTCGCGCTGGTTCCCGCAGACGACGCCGACTTGGCGCGCGCGGCGCTGCGCGACACCCGACGCAATATGCGCAAGTCCCTGGAGACGACGGGGTTGCAAGAGATGCTGGCTGCCGCGGCCAACCACCCGCACTGGGACGACGTGGCCGCCCGCTGTCTGGCCTGCACGAACTGCACCCAGGTGTGCCCCACGTGTTTCTGCGTCGGCGTCGAAGACCGCGTCAGCCTCGACGGCTCCGAGACAGAGCGCGTGCGGCACTGGGACTCCTGCTTCTCCGCGGAATACTCGAAGCTTCACGGAGGCGCCGTCCGTGCCAGCGTCCGCGCGCGCTACCGGCAGTGGCTGACCCACAAGCTTTCCACCTGGTTCGATCAGTTCGGACGCTCGGGCTGCGTGGGCTGCGGCCGCTGTATCACGTTTTGCCCCGCAGCCATCGACTTGACAGAAGAAGTGCAGGCACTGCGTGCGCCGGTGAGTGCGCGCACACGAGCAAGGGGAGACAGCAGCAATGGAAACTGAAAACCTGGCCCGCGCTCTGGCGGAGCACCCGTTTTGCAAGGACATGCGCCCGGACGACATCGAGTTCTTGAGCGGGTGCGCCAAGAACGCACGCTTTGCCGAAGGCGAATTCCTGGCACGCGAAGGCGACGCCGCGGACACCTTGCTGCTGCTGCGCAAGGGCAACGTGGCGTTGGAAGTCCACGTGCCCGGGCGTGGTGACCGGCAACTCGAGACCGTCGGGCCAGGGGAAGTGCTGGGCTGGAGCGCGCTGTTTCCGCCGCACACCTGGCACCTCGACTTGCGTGCCCTCACGCCCTGCTTGGTCTTTGCCATCGACGGTGTGTGCTTGCGCAAGAAGGTGGAAGGCGACCACTCCTTCGGCTACTTGGTGACGCGCTTGTTGCTGATGCGTGTGCATGCCCGCCTGGAGCGCGCGCGGTTGGCACAGCTGGATCTGCTTGCGGCAGAGAACTCATGAGCGTTGCTGCACAGCTCGCCATGCTGCCGCGCTCCATGCGCGTGCGCCGCTTCATCCGTGAGAATCACGATACGTTCACGCTGGAGCTGGACCCTGGCGAGCCTTTCGTCTTCCGGCCCGGGCAGTTCAACATGCTGCATGTACCGGGCGTGGGCGAGAGCGCCATCTCGATCAGCGGCGACGCCGCGAAACCCGAGGTGCTGGTGCATACCATCCGCGAGGTTGGCGACGTCACACGGCACCTGGGCCGGCTGCGGCCGGGGGACGAGCTGGGAGTGCGCGGCCCCTTCGGAGTGGGGTGGCCGGTCGAGCGCGCCCTGGGTCAAGACTTGGTGATCGTCGCGGGCGGCATCGGTCTCGCCCCGCTGCGGCCGGTGCTGTACTACGCGCTGAAGCATACACGAGTGATCCGCAACGTCTTTCTCGCGTACGGCGCGCGCTCTCCGAAAGACATGCTCTTCGCAAAGGACCTGAAGCGCTTCCAAAGGCGCGGCTTGAACGTCGCCGCCACCGTGGACCGCTGGGGCGAGGGTTGGACGGGGCGCATCGGTGTGGTCACGAAGCTGCTCGAAAACATGCCTTACGAACCCCGCAGCACCATTGCCATGGTGTGTGGTCCGGAAGTGATGATCCGCTTCACCGCACGGGTGCTGGAGCAAGTTGGCATGCAAAGCTCCGACATCTGGGTCACCTTGGAGCGCAACATGAAGTGCGGCGTGGGCACCTGCGGTCACTGCCAGCTAGGCTCCGTCCTGCTTTGCCGCGACGGCCCGGTCGTGCCCTATCCAAAGGCGGCACCTCTGCTCAACGTGCGGGAGTTGTGAGCATGAAACAGCGCAAGAAAAAGCTGGCCGTATTCAAGTTTGCGTCGTGTGACGGCTGCCAACTCAGCCTACTCGACTGCGAAGACGAGCTGCTTGCGGTTGCCGGCGCTGTAGACATTGCGCACTTCTTGGAAGCGTCGAGTCGGATCCGGCGCGGTCCGTACGATGTGACTCTTGTAGAAGGTTCCGTCACCACGGAGCACGACGCGCTGCGCATTCAGAAAATCCGCGAACAGTCTAAGATCTTGGTCACCATCGGCGCCTGCGCCACGAGCGGCGGGATCCAGGCGCTGCGCAACAGCCGAGACATCGCGGAGATGGTGCGCGTGGTCTATGCCAGCCCGCAGTACATCAGCACGCTGGACACGAGCACGGCCATCTCCGACCACGTGCACGTGGACTACGAGCTGCGGGGCTGCCCGGTGAACAAACACCAGTTGCTCAGCGTGCTGACCAGCCTGCTGCATGGTCAGGTGCCCCGCGTTCCGTCCCATCCGGTGTGTTTGGACTGCAAACGCAGCGGCGTCGTTTGTGTGAGCGTCGTCGACGGCACGCCATGCCTGGGCCCGGTGACGCACACGGGCTGCGACGCGCTTTGCCCGCGCTACGGGCGAGGATGTTTCGGCTGTTATGGTCCCTCAGACACGCCGCAGGTAGCGGCGCAAGCCCTGGTGCTGCGGCGACAGGGGCAGAGCGACGCACAAATCGCTGCCGGGTACGCTTCCTTCAACGTGGGCATGCAGCCTTTTGCCCAAGAGTTCGCCAAGGGCCTGGCAAAGGACAAGCGCTGATGCCCAAGACGATCAAAGTGGACTTCTTGACTCGCGTGGAAGGCGAAGGCGCCCTGCTGATCCGCTTCAAAGGCAAACGCGTCGACAAGGTGGAACTGAACATCTACGAGCCGCCGCGCTTTTTCGAGGCGCTGCTCCTGGGCAAGCCCTGCTTCGAAGCGCCAGACGTGACTGCGCGCATCTGCGGGATTTGTCCGGTGGCGTATCAAATGAGCGCGTGCCACGCCCTGGAAGCCACCTGGGGCGTGGTGCTGCCCGACCATCTGCGTCAGCTGCGGCGCCTGCTCTACGCCGGCGAGTGGTTGGAGAGCCACTTGCTGCACATGTTCTTGCTGCATGCTCCGGACTTCCTTGGCTATCCCGACGCGATGCAGATGGCGCAAGACCATCCGGAGCCCGTGCGCGCCGCGCTGCGCATGAAAAAGGCCGGAAACGCTATCGTGAACGTACTGGGCGGTCGCGAGATCCACCCCATCAATGTGCGCGTGGGCGGCTTCTACCGTCTGCCAACCCGCGAGGCACTGCAGGCGCTGCTGCCGGAGCTGAAGTGGACTCGCGAAACGATGCTCGAGTCTCTGGCGTGGATGCGTGGGTTTACGTTTCCGGATCTGGTGCGTGAGCAAGAGCACGTGGCCCTACGCCACAGTCACGACTATCCCTTCAGCGAAGGCCGCATCGTCTCGACGGCGGGCTTGGACATCGACGTGGCAACCTACGAAGCGCACTTCGAAGAACGCCACCTACCGCATTCCACCGCCTTGCACGCAGTATTGAAACAGCGGGGTGCCTATGTGTGCGGACCGCTGCCCCGGTTGAACTTGAACGCGGATCGACTGCGTCCGGCGGCGCAGCAGGCGCTCGCAGTTTCCGGTCTAGAGCTGCCTTGTTTTAACCCGTTTCGCTCGATCCTGGCCCGGGGCGTGGAGGTGGTGCAGGCGGCGGACGAAGCGATCGCCATCATCGAAGCCTACGAACCCGGAGTGCCGAATGTGCCCATCGTGCCCCAGGCAGGACGCGGACACGGCTGCACCGAAGCACCGCGCGGGATCTTGTACCACCGCTACGACATATCCGCTGACGGCAGCATCGCAGGCGCGAAGATCGTGCCGCCCACATCTCAGAACCAGGGCAGCATCGAAGACGACTTGCGCGCGCTCGCACCGCAGTTGGTTGACTTGCCCCATGCCGACGCGACGCGCTTGGCGGAACAAGCCGTGCGCAACTACGATCCGTGTATTTCGTGCTCGACGCATTTCTTGAAGCTGAACATCGAGCACGCATCGTGACGGCGTCAGAGGGCGTCGTCATTGTGGGCGTCGGCTCCGAAAGCATGGGCGACGACGCCGCGGGCCCGGCAGTGGTGCGGCGCCTGCGGGCGCGCGGCAAACTCGCGCCCAGCGTGCGGTTGGAGATCACCCGAGACCCGACGCAGCTCGTAGCGCTCTTCGACGGTTGCGCCCACGCCGTCGTGGTGGACGCAGTTCTCGATCCGGAACGCGTCGGCAGCGCTCGCCGCGTCGCACCCGACGCGCTGTCCGCGAAGCCGTGGTGCAGTAGTAGCCACGGGATCGACGTCGTGGCCGCCCTGGGCTTGATGCAGCGCCTGGCGGAGCGCCCTCCGCCGCAAGTGGACATCGTTGCGGTGTCGATCGCCGATGCGAAGGTCGCGCCCCGCGAGCTTTCCGCCGAGGTGGACCGAGGGGTGGACGCCGCAGTTACCATCGTGGAAGCGCTGGTTGCTGCAGCCGGAACCAATGCCCATGCGGCGCTTGAATTGAGCGACTAGGTGCCCCGTGATAACTTGGGCTGTCGTGCGGCAAACCAAATCGCTGCTGTGTGCCGTCGTCGGCCTCTTCATTGCGTGTTCCAGCACGTCCAGTAAAGAACGCCTGCCCGCCGCAGACGCCGGTGGTTCCGGTGGCGGTGTCTCTGACGCAGCCGTCGATGGCGCGGGCGGGGCAACGGCGGACGCCAGCGCGGACGCGGCACCCGATGCAGCTACGGACGCGCCGGGAGCGGGTTATGCCGCTGCTGTGCTTGCGGACGATCCCGTGCTGTATCTGCGCTTCGAAGACAGCGGCGGTGGGGCCGGCTTTCAGCTGCAGAACCTCGGGTCCCTCGGCGAAAAGTGCAGCCTCACATCGGACCAGTTGCTCTTGGGTCAGCCCGGCATCGGCGCCAGCCTCGCCGTGCAGCTGAATGGAGTGGGCACAATCCAGTGTGAGAGTGCTGTCGCTTTCCCCAACAAAGACAGCTTCACGCTGGAAGGTTGGTTTCGCATCGCCAACAAGACGGTCTCGCCCCAGCGCTTGATCCACCGCCTCAGCTCCAAAACCGGATCGGCCCAAGGCTATTTACTCGAAACCGACCTCAGCGCAGGGCTCGTCGCGCGGCGCTACGAAGACGGAAACCCAGCGTCTGTCGCGCAGCTACTTGGCGCGGGGCTGCCGCTCAACAAGTGGACGTACGTCGCTGCTACCTACGACGGCACCAGCAGCAACTTCTGCCTCCAGCTAGACGCCGAGGCTCTCAAGTGCGGGGTGTCCAATCAGAAACTGCTAGCGGCGAGCGTACTGCTCACCATCGGCGGCCCTGGGAGCAACTTCCGTGGCTTCATCGACGAAGTCGCGATCTACGCCAAGGCGTTGCCGAAGAGTCGACTGCTTGAGCACTTCGCGGCCGGCAAGGCGCCGTAGACACCGGGGTGGAACGCCGCCAGCGGGGCTTTCCCTCAACTCGGTCGATCGAGCCGACGCACGCCGCCGTCGCCTGCCACCAGCACGGTCGTGGCGCGCCCTACGAATAGGCCCGTTTCCACCACGCCGGGCAAGAGGGACAGCGCGCTCTCCAGCTCGGCGGGGTTCGCGATCACGCCCGCGTTTAGATCGTAAATGGGATTGCCGGAATCCGTGCGCACCTGCTTGCCGTCTTTGACGCGTAAGACCGGCTTGCCGTACCCGGAGAGCAACGCGGCCGTCGCGGCGTGGCCAAAGTCGAGCACTTCGACCGGCACGGCCCAACGCTCGCCGAGCTGTTTGCTCATCTTGCTTTCGTCCACGACGATCACGTTCTGCTTGGACGCGGCTGCGACGATCTTTTCGCGGGCATGGCAAGCGCCGCCACCCTTGATCAGGTCCAACTCCGCGCTGACTTCGTCGGCGCCGTCCACGGTCATCACGATGTCCCAGGGACCGTTGGGATCCAACAGCGGGATCCCCAAGCGTTCGGCCTGGGCGTGGCTCTGTGCACTGGTCGGCACGCCAACCAGCTTGCGTCCCTCCTTGACCAGGCGTCCCACACCATCGATGAACAAGGTCGCCGTCGACCCCGTGCCCAGACCGATGATGCCGCCCTGGGGCAACAGTTCCAATGCGGCTTCCGCAGCGCGGCGTTTGGCGTCACTCATGGGCGCATCGAAGACGCGCTCGGCGCGGGGGTCAACCGGCGCGCCTGGAACTGTGGGTGCGGGCGCGCGTCCACCTATCTGGATGCCGGCGGGAGTTGCTGCGCCGGGCCCTGGACCTGCTGAAGCGTCCTTCCGCGTGGGTAGACAAATGTGTGTAAGCCAGACGCGGCTCGCGCGTTTTCCCTTGCACCATGAAGCGAAACTCACTCATTCGAACGGGCGTTGTCGCTGTGTGCGCGTTGACGGCGGCAGCATGT
Source organism: uncultured Myxococcales bacterium (assembly GCA_937872925.1). Classification (GTDB taxonomy): domain Bacteria; phylum Myxococcota_A; class Polyangia; order Polyangiales; family Polyangiaceae; genus JACKEA01. The sequence continues at coordinate 94,055 of CALMUT010000157.1, forward strand.
GCCGCCGGCATGCCCAGTCCGAACAACACCGCGCTCACGCCCGCGCAGACGCCCGCGCCCGAAGCCGAACCTGCCAAAGCGCCGCCGGCCTCGCAGCCACCGTCGCCCCGCGCCACCGGCGTGTGCGCGGAAATGAATCGCCACGACTGCATGCACTCGCCGGATTGCGTGCTGGAGGCAGTCCCCGACGGCAGTCATCCAGGAAAATACCGCTGCCGCGCCGCCACCAGCGCGTGTGAAAAGGATCTGGCGCAGATCGCGTTCTACGAAAGCACGCCGCCCGAGGGTCTGTGCACCTCACGCCCCGGGTGCCGCTACGAAAAACCCGGCTGCTACTGCATGTGTCGCGGCTACGGCCAAACCTCCGCGGCCGATGGCGCCGAAAGCCCGGAGTGTGACTGCGTCTGCGCCGGCGGCAATCCGCCCCTGTGTGTGGACGCGAAGTAGGCGCGCGGCTTCAGCGCTGACACGCCGGGCAATAGCAACTCGAGCGCTGCGCGATCACTTTGCGTCGCCCCTCGCTGTAGTCCTCGCGGATCAGTCGCACTTGAACTCGTCTTGGCGACAATCCTTGTCTGGGTCGCAATGATCCTTGGTCAGGCATTCGACGCATTGATTCGAGGCCGTGTTGCAGTGGGGGCTGCCTCCGCTGGTGCAGTCAGCGCTTTCCATGCACTCTACGCACCGACCGCTGGCGACGTTGCACGCAGGAGTGTCACCGCCGCACTGCGCGTTCGACGTGCATGGTGCGACACATTTGTTGTCGCCGTTGCAGGTTCCGCCCTTTCCGCAGTCGGCGTTCGTGAGGCACTCGACGCATTCGTTGTCGCTGGCGTTGCACAACGGCTTGCCACCACCGCAGTCCGAATTGGCCACGCACTCGATACATTTGCCTCGCCCGGTCTGGCAAATTCGCTGACCACCGGTGCAATCCGTGTTGCTTCGGCATTCGACGCAGCGGTCGACTTGTGCGTTACAGAATCTCTCGCCTCCACCGGGGCAGTCCGTGTCAGTGATGCAGCGTACACACACGCCCCTTGTTGTGTTGCACAGCGGGTCACCGCCCTGGGCGCAGGCTGAGTTGTCGCTGCAGGTTAGCTTGCAGTCGCCGCTCGTGGTGTCGCAGATCTGGTTCGCGTCCGTACAGTCCGCGTTGCTGGCGCATTGGACGCAGCGCCCTCCAATGCAGTAGGGGTCCCCGCCAGCGCAGCCTGCGTTGGAGGTGCATGAGTCGTTGCCAAAGGGGTTGTTTGGATTGGTGAGCCCCGCTTCGTCACTCCCACCGCAGCCTGCCACGGACAGGCCTCCGGTCACGGCGACAAACATGAACGGTATAAGCAAGCGGCGAACTGGCGACATGGAATTCTCCTTTGGCTCTAATGGGTAGTAACCGCAGCCGGGGCGATCAGGCAGCGCCGGGCAGCAGACGTTTTCAGGGAATATGGGCGGCTCGACGTGGCGGCGCGCGCTATGCTCCCAGCCCATGTCGCGCGCCAGGATAGCTGCGTTTGGCGTCTGCCTATTCGTCGGGGCATGCGGTTCGGACGGGCACATCGACCTCGGTTCTACCGCCTCGGGCGGAGCGACGGGCAGTGCCGGGGTGGGCGGCACAGGGGCCTTGGGAGCTGCGGGAGCGACGACCTGTGGTTCGAGCGCGCAGTGCATCGGTGAGCGTGCGTTTTGCGAACTCTCGTCAGGGAGATGCGTGAAGTGTCTGATTCCGGGGCACTGCAAGGAATCCGGGAAGACCTGCGATCCGGTGGTGTTCGAGTGCGAAGATAGCTGTACCCAAGATGGCGAATGCTCTTCCGGCAGCAAGCCGTTCTGTGAGCCCACCCGGGGTGTGTGCATCGAGTGTCGTCAGGACGCCCACTGCACCAGCGGTGACGAGAACCGCTGTCTGACAACGGTCGGCAAGTGTGTGCAATGTCGCGGCGACACCGACTGCAGCAATGCGGAAAAGCCGTTTTGCCCGCTCAGTCGCAACGAGTGCAGTGAGTGCTTGGTGGACGGCCACTGCCCCGGAGGTCAGAAATGCGATCCGACGGACTATCAATGCCGGGGCTAGTGGCTCATTGCTTTGGCATCGCGACGTCTCGAGCTTCGTCTTGCGCTGCCCCACCCCGGGATTCACGCAAGTAGCGCCGAGCTTCGCCGGCGGCCTCTTGGTTCTTGCCTAGGCGCTTGAGAGCGCGGAACCGCTCCAGGCGTGCCTCCGGAGTAAGTGGGCTATCCGGATAGCGTCGCAGTAGCTCGTCGAGTAGCGCTACGGCTTGCGCGTCATTGCCTCGGTCGCGGGCGGCTAGTGCAGCGGCGTAGACCTTGTTTTGCGCCGCCAAAGAGGTCTCCGGCGCGGCGGGCTGGCTTGGTGCGGTATTGTTCGGCCGCGGACTTGCCGACTTGCCGCGGGGCCCACCGGCGGCCGCCGGGCTTGTCGGTTCTAGCGGCTTGATCGCGGCGGGCGGGGCTAGTTTCACCCAGGGCGCGGCGTCATTTGCTGACGTCCAGATCGGATCTGCGCCTGGAATGAGCGATGTAGTCCGACCGCGACTCTTGGCGCTGACGCGGCCCTCGTGCACGACCACGCTGGTCGTTCCCGCTGTGCTCACTCGCACGGTGAATTCGGTGCCATGTACCGTTACGGTCGTGTCCGGAGTCAAAACCTCGAAGCTGCCTCCCGGTGCAAGCTTGGGCACCCGCACGCGCACCTCACCAACGTCGATGCGAATCGCCATCCGAGCCGGGGTAGCGGCGACTAAAGAAACTCGGGAGCTGCCCGCAATCTTCGCGGTCGCTCCGCCTGCAAAGGACAAGAGCGCACTCTTGTGGGGGAGCGTAGTGAAGCTGTCGCCAACTGCCGCGCCATGATTTCGCGCCGACGCCAAAGCTTGCTCTGTCCCGGCATGGGTGAGCACCACGTCGCCGTTCAAGTGCGCGTCGGCTGTGGTGTTCACCACGCGCCCAGTCAGGCTGCGGAAGCCAAAGACGGCCGCGATGACAGCGGCGACAGCGAGCAGCGCAAGGCCAGCCCGCCGACGGCGGGACCGCTCGCGCGTGTTGGCTTCAGCCTGCGCACGGATCTGTCGTGCCAGCTGCGGCACGACCCGCGCGCGCCGTGCTTCTTCGGTCTCTGCGTCTTCTAGTGGTACGACACTGCGACGCCACGCGCCCAACAGTTGGTCCAACTCGTTGTCACTCATCGGACTCCCCCCCTGCCCGCATTCGCTTTCTGAGTTCATGGCGCCCGCGTACGAGTCGCGACTGAGCGGCCGCGACGGTCGTGTCGGTCATGGCCGCGATCTCCGCTAGATCGTGGCCGAGCACGTCGTGCAACAGCAAAGCTTCTGCCCGGCCAGGGCTCATCTGCGACAGTTCATAGCGCAAGCGTTCGAAGGCGCCGCGCGCCGCTACGTCGCGTTCTGGGTTGTCGTCGCTCGGGGCGTCTGCATCGACCGCATGTCTGTCGAACACCTTTCGCTCACGGCGCCGTGAGCGTAGAGCGTTCAACGCGACGTTGCTAGCGATGCTGCTGGCCCAAGTACGTAAGCTGCACGCTCCGGCGAATCTCTTGGTGCTCAATGTTTTGACGACCTGCTCAAAACTCTGTTGCACGAGATCTTCGTGGTCGGATTCGCGACGACCGAGCACTCGGTACAGGGTTTGGTCGATCACGTTTGCGCATCGGTCGTACAGCGTGTCCGCGACGCTCGAATCACCACGCACCACGGCAGAGATGATGCGCTCGTCGCTGAGCTCGGCTTGCGGTCCGCCCTCGGGCGAGGGCAGGGCCCGAAGGTGAGGAGCGCCAGGTTTTGAGCGAGCAGGGACCACCAAGAAAATAGTACCCGCTGTTGCGGCAAGCAGGCAGGAAACGGCTCAAAACGGCATGAGCCGCACACCGAGGCTGCCGCCCAAGGACAAACTCGGTTGGCGGCCAGCGTCGCGTCCGTCGAGGGTGATAACCGTTCCGCTTTCGCGCAGCATGCTTTGAAGCGCGAAAACAATCGAAATTCGGTCGGTTACGTTACTCCGAGCGCCGAGACGCGCGCCCAGACCGAATACCCAGCGGCCGCCTTCGTCCGGCCGCGGCTCGCCCACATCTGCTTGTAAACGTTCAGCGGCTGGCGCAACTGCGGCAGTCAGCGTGAGGGTTGAAGTGAGTGGATGTGCGACGCCTGCTCCAAATTCCAGGCTGTACCATCGCGTGCGCAGGCCTTGTTCGTCGCGAGGACGCATGCCGTAGCCCGCGCCCAAGTATGCCTCCCATGGCCCGTGGATGACGGCACCGAGGCGCGCCGCGCCGCCCCAACGGGGGGCACCTGAATCGAGGGCAGAATCGACGATCGCTCCTAGCTCCAGGAACAGCTGGAGCCCAGCACGTTCGGCGCTCGGCTCTTGGGGTGGCTGGGTCTTGGCGACGTATTCGATCTGCGCGGGCTGTTTCGGAGTGGCAGCCTTCGTGGTGGGCTCTCGCTCCGCTTCGCCAACCAACGTGCCAATCACGAACCCTACGGTCTTTGCGCGCTCGCGTTCGGGATCGGCGGGCCCGAAGTCGAGGGTGCGGACGGCCCAGCGAGTTCGCCCCTCCCGACGCAGCCCAAGCTCCACGCGTACCTGGGTATAAGCTTCGTTTGACGAAACGATCGCGACGGCGCGTGCGTCTGGCTTCGGCCCGGCGTCTAGCACTTCGCAGCGACCATCGCGCACGGCCTCGGTGCAGGCAGCCACCAGCGCGGGGGCGTGCTCTGAGGCTACGTCGCGGGGCGAGAGCTCAATGACGACTGGAGGGAGCGGCATGTTGAACCGAATCGCCAGGAGTCTAGCTCAAGCGCCCGCGTACCCGCGCGCAGGTCGCCACCCGGGCTGGAAGCATGCCCGCGTGGCGGAACCGAACGCAGCGACCGTCAGGGCTGGATCAGCTTTTGGCTTGCGTGGCAGGTGTTGCAGGCTGCGGTTGGCTTGGCGATCATCTTCTTTTCGCCGTTGGCATTGCGCATACGGGTCTCGGCTGTTGCCCAGTTGATTGTCGCGCCGCCTTGCTTCTCGACGAAGAACTTCCCATCAGGATCGGTGCAGGCGTAGTAGAAGTTGGTGCCGTCGCTGACGCCCACTTCGACTTTGGCGGCGCCAACACTTCCTCCCGTTTGCCAAATCGTACCTCCGAAGAGCCACTCCTTTTCCTTGCCAGTCGGTCCATGGCAGGTCATGCAATTCTGGTCCGTGTTGTGATTCTTCTTGTATTTGTCGGACTGACAGTTCGCGTCGTAGGGGTTGGGGAAGAACGCCTTGCCGCCGCCCGCACCAGCTGAACCTGCTGCGCCCGCAGCGCCACCGGTAGCCGTACCCGCAGCGCCACCGGTAGCCGTACCCGCAGCGCCACCGGTGGCTGTACCCGCAGCACCGCCGGTAGCCGTGCCCGCAGCGCCGCCGGTAACCGTGCCCGCAGCGCCGCCGGTGGCCGTACCCGCAGCGCCGCCGGTAGCCGGGCCCGCAACGCCACCGGTCGCGCTACCACCACTCCCACCGCCGCCGTCGTCGTCCGAGCCGCAACCACCTGTCATCCCGAGGGCGAAGGCCGCGGCTAGCCCAACCAATAGAGTCTCAGTTTTCATGGCAATAAGTTCCTTTCGCAAACGGAGGAGAGAGGCGCTCCCCGTTTCGATAGTTGCCGGCTCGCCATGCAGCAGGCACCCCGCGTAGCGCGAGACGAGAAATGCCCTTTCGCGCATCCCTTGCACAGACGCTCATCTGGGGTTTTCTAGAAGATCACTTGAGGCCGCGCACCGATTGCGCGACTAGTGCGTCCAAGGCTTTTCAGAGCTGGGCTACTCTTTTTCTTCCGGCCCGGGGCTGGCCCGGATTGACTGGTTCTGGAAACCGCCGTCTGCGCCGGCGGCAATCCGCCCCTGTGTGTGGACGCGAAGTAGGCGCGCGGCTTCAGCGCTGACACGCCGGGCAATAGCAACTCGAGCGCTGCGCGATCACTTTGCGGACAATCGCGGTCTTGCACTTTCGGCAGGGGGCGCCCTCTAGTCCATACACGCGGCGTTCGTCCTGGTAGCCGCCGTCTTTGCCGTCGGGGCGCACATAGTCGTTGATGCTCGAACCACCCGTGGCGATGCCGCGCTCCAGCACTACGCGAACGAAGCGCGCGATGCGCTTCCACTCCGCTTCCGACACTCGCTTGGCGCTGCGCGTTGGCCGCACGCCGGCGCGGAACAGCGCTTCGTCCGCGTAGATGTTGCCCACGCCGGCCACCACACTCTGATCGAGCAGCAGCGTCTTGACGGGTGTGCGGCGTTTCTCGCCGGCTGCGTGCAAGATCCCAGGCGTCACGGCCAAGGCGTCTGGCCCCAGCTTGTCCAGGCGCGCGTCGCTCTCCCCCAAGCCAAGCAGGCGCACCTTGCCGAACTTGCGCACATCACGAAACAAGACATCGGGACCGCGGTCCGCAAAAGCGATGCGCAAATGTGTGTGCGCATCCGGACGGAAATCCCGTTGCGTCTCTGGTGAGAGCGCCGCGCGCGCCGTCTTGGAGAGCAGGCGCGGGCTCGTAACTGCGCTGGAAAAGAGCTGTCCCGTCATGCCCAAGTGCAGCAAAAGCCGCGATCCGTCGTCGAGTTCCGCCAGCAGATACTTTCCGTGACGCGTCAGCGCGCGCACGCTGCGTCCGGGCAGGCGCTTCTTCAGCGTTCTTGGCGGCGTGAGAAAGAAATAACTCGGCTTTGTCGTGTGCACGGCTGCGATGCGCCGCTCCAACAAGACCGGCGCGATCAGCCGCCGCGTGACTTCGACTTCGGGTAGCTCCGGCAAGGCGTGCGGCGAGTATGTCATGAGTGCCTGGGCGCGCGTTCTCAAGGGAACCGACAGGCGCGGCCTCGACCGGCCCGCGCCCGCTTCACGCGCCGGTACCGTCGATTCATGCGGTCTTTGACCCCTCGCCCGATTCCTCGGCCCGCCCGGGCATACTCCGGGGGCGGGGGATGCTGACCCTCAGAGGTCGTTTCCGCTTTTGGTAGGCCAGACTCCATAGCACTCTGCAAAGCGCATGCGCTCCTCTCGCCCCTCCAAGGTACTGGCCGCTGCCTTCGCGCCGCTGACCGTGGCCGTTTTCGCCGCCTGCACGCCCCCCGCCAGCATTGGGCCGCGGGGAGAGCCGTCTCAGCGTTCCGGTGCGTCCGTATCGCCCCCCGTCGTCGATGAATTGCCTGAACTCCCTCAGGACCCTCGGGAGGCAATCCTGGCCAAGGCGGCAGTCGCGCTTTTGACCAATCAACACGTGCTGCACCGCTCCATCGACGACCAACTCTCCCTAGAGGCGCTGCCTAGGTATGTGGAGGCCTTGGACGGCGCAAAGCTCTTCCTTCTGCAGAGCGACGTGGCCGCACTCACGAAATACGACCGCCAGATCGACGACGAACTGTTTGCTGGTGATCTCGTCCTGGCCCGCAAGGGCAGCGCCTTGTTGGTGAAGCGCCAGCGCGTGGTCGCAAAGCTAGTGGCCGACTTGCTTTCGAAGCCCCTGGACTTCACCGACGCGGAGGAAGTCGAAACAGATCCCAAGAAGATCTCCTTCGCCATGACGGAGCAGGAGCTCCGCAGCCGCTGGCGACGCGTTCTGGAGCTTCAAGTACTGGAGCGCTTGCAGCAGATGGAGGAGCTACTTGCCTCCAAGGCGCAGGCGCAGCAGGACTCGCCCGAAGCGGCGAACGACGCTGCCGAAAAGGCGCTCGCGAGCATTCCAACAACCTTCAGCGCCCGCGAAGAAAAGGCTCGTCAAGAACTTGCGGTGCGCTACCAGACTCGCTTCGTGCGCCAGTCACAGATCGAAAAGTTGGAACCGGCTGCGCGGCTCATCAACGCGGTCAACGCGGTCTTCGACCCTCATACCGTGTACCTGGCGCCCTCGGATAAGGCGAACTTTGACATTGCCATCAGTGGGACTCTCCAAGGCATCGGCGCCGTCCTGAGTGAGAAGGACCACTTCATCGTCGTGAACGAGCTGATCCCAGGAGGCGCCAGTTGGCAACAAGGCAAGCTTGCGGCGGGGGATCTGATCCTGGCCGTGGCTCAAGGCGGACGCAGTCCCGTGGACGTGACCGACATGTCCATCGACAAGGTCGTCGGAATGATCCGCGGCCCCAAAGGCACCCTCGTCACGCTGACGGTCAAGAAGGCCGACGGCCGCATCGAGAACATTTCGATCACTCGGGACATCGTCAAGATCGAGGCGTCGTACGCTCGAGGTGCCGTCCTGCAACTTGGAAAAACGAGCGGCAACGTCGGCTACGTCTACCTCCCTGGCTTCTATGGCGATCTGGCCGCGTCGAAGACGCCCGGTCAGCGCAACGCGACGGATGACGTGCGGGCGCTCTTGTCCAAGTTCAAGGGACGCAAGATCGACGCAGTGGTCCTCGATCTGCGCGGCAACGGCGGCGGGCTGCTCACGCACGCGCGAGACATCAGCGGGCTGTTCATCAAGAACGGCCCGGTAGTGCAAACGCGCGACACCGAGGGCAGCGTAGAAGTGTTGTCGGACACCGATCCTTCCGTCGCCTTCTCGGGCCGGGTCGTCGTCTTGGTCGACCGCTTCAGCGCATCGGCAGCGGAGATCCTTGCCGGTGCGCTGCAAGACTACCAGCGCGCGGTGATCGTGGGCACGAGTCCCACCCACGGCAAAGGCACCGTGCAGGCTGTGGTCGACCTCGATCAACTCAAGGCGCCCGGCGGATCCCTTGGCGTGTACAACGTTACCGTCGAAGAGTACTTCCGTGTGAACGGCGCTTCGACGCAGCTCAAGGGCGTCACCCCGGACGTCCTCATGCCGGATCCGACGTCCTTCGTGGACTCCCGTGAGGAAACGCTGTTCCACCCAATCCCGTGGAGCTCCGTCGATCCGGCGCGCTACACACCGGTGCCCCGCCCCTGGAGCGCGAGCCAGCTGCAGGCCGCGAGCGCTGCGCGCGTCCGCGCGAACCCAGCCTTCGCGAAGGTAACGGCCTTCAGCCAGCTCTTCGAAGCACGCCAGAAGAACACCTCGGAGTCTCTAGAGCTAACGACCTACCAGGCGCGCCGCGCGCGAGAAAAGGCCGAGTTTGAGGCGGCCGATCCGAAACTCAAGGACATGGCGGCCTTCTTCTCGGTGACGGAGCTGTCTCCTACGAATGCTCCGCCTGCCACCGACGAGAAGCTGCGTCAGCGGCTGGACGTCTGGAAGAAGGACTTAGCCCGTGACCCCTGGATCGCGGAGTCGCTGCATGTGCTCGACGACATGGCCAAAACGCCGTCGCCGAAGCGGCCGAACTAGGCGCCGCACGCAGGTCAGGCGTTGACTAGGCTCATCATCGCTTCGGGGTAGCGAGTGCCCGCCGCTGCGTCCTTGGGAAAGGCCGCGTCGATCTGCTTCAACTCGTCGGCGCTGAGGGTGACGGCCGCCGCGCCCGCGTTTTCGTCCAGCCGCCCGATGCTGCGCGTGCCGGGAATGGTCACCGTCCGCGGCGACTGTGCCAGCACCCAGGCTAACGCCAGCTGAGCCGCCGTGATGCCGCGCGCTTTTGCCAACTCCTGCACCTTCGCGACGAGCGCCAGGTTCTTCGCGAAGTTCTCCCCGGCGAAGCGCGGGCTTTGGCGCCGGTAGTCGTCCGGAGCCAGATCGTCCACGGATCGGATCGCCCCGGTCAAGAAGCCTCGCCCAAGTGGTGAGTAGGCGACGAAGCTCACGCCCAGCTCTTCGCAGGTCGCGAGCATTTCGTCCTCGGGCTCACGCGACCACAGCGAGTATTCGGTCTGCACCGCGGCGATGGGATGCACCGCATAGGCTCGACGCAGCGTGCTGGGCGAGCACTCGGACAGGCCCAGATGCCGCACCTTGCCCTGCTTGACCAACTGCGCCATGGCGCCGACGGTCTCCTCGATGGGCGTCGTCGGATCCACGCGGTGCTGGTAGTACAAGTCGATCACGTCGATGCCGAGCCGCTGCAGACTCTTGTCGCACGCGCTCGCGACATATTCCGGCTTGCCGCTAATGCCTTGGAAGGAGCCGTCTTCGCCACGCACCACCGCAAACTTGGTGGCCACGACCGCGCGCTTGCCCAGGGAGCCTGCCTGCGCCAACGCTTTGCCCAGCAGCGTTTCGTTGCGCCCCACACCGTACATGTCAGCAGTGTCGAAGAAGGTGACGTCGGTTTCGAGGGCGTGCTGGATCACCGCCATGGACTTGTCGTCTTCGGCGGGGCCGTAGAAGTCACTCATGCCCATGCAACCGAGCCCCACCACCGAAAGCTCCACTTCACTCTTGCCCAGTTTGCGCGTGATCATGCTCGCACCTCCCATCGGTGTGTGCGCTTAACGCCGGGCGGGCGTGATGTCGAGGGGCGGGCCCGGCTTCAGCGCACGCGGGCGATGTGAGAGACTTGGGCCGCTCACGATGGACGCCAAAACTCGCCGGCTTGACCACCTCGCCGCCACGCAGGTCATCGACGATACCGAGGTTGCGCACTGCTGGCAGTTGGTGCGCGACGGCATTCGGACTTGTAAGCTTGGGACTGCGAACCTACCCAAGGTCATCGCTCTGCTGCGCGCTGGCCTGGGCTACGGCGCCGACGAGTGGTCCATCGACATCGAGCCACCGCACTCAGACCGAGCTATGATCTCACTGCTGGATGACGAGCGGACCTGCGCGGCGCCTGCACTCATCGCGGAGTTGGAACGCCTCGCCGAGCGCGAGGCGGAGAGTGCCTAGCGGCCACTCAACAGCTCGTCGCCGTTTGCACCGTGACCATCAGCATGTTTTGCCAGGAAAGCAGCAGGCGCTGGCGGGATAGGTCGCGGTGATCGAGCCAGTCGAGCACGGACGCTTCTACATAGCCGATGAATCCGCGCAGGGCGTTGCGCACCGCCGGTGTCACATCTCCAGCGTGCAAGATGATGCGCTCCAGGATCCGCTCGCGGCAGTTTTCGACAATGGCACTGACTTCCTGATCGAAGCCAACGCCACCGCGGTACAGCGCCCGGTAGGCGGGCTCGCGTTCTTCTACGAATCCCAAGTACGCTTCGAATGCCTGCGCGGCGTCGTCCCCCGCGGCTTCTATCCGCGCCACCAGCTCGCCCGCAGCAACGCCCAGCGCTGCCACGTAGTAGTCTCGCTTGCTGGGAAAGTAGTGGTAGATGAGCCCTTTGCTGATGCCGGCTTCTTCAGCGATCTGCTCGATGCTGATCTCTTCGTAGGGCGTGCGCGCGAAACGCTCGAGGCCAAGCTGCAACAGCTCCTCCCGGCGTTGTTCCAGCGACAGTCGCCGCCGGCGCTTTCTTGCGGTTGCCAACCTAGCCGTGTCCGATCCTGAGTTGCATGCTGCCACAGGGTTTCCAGAGCGGGTTGCCCCGGAGCGATCGCGCGTCTGCGCAGTCGAGTTTCGAAGTGAAATCGTGCCGGCTGAGAAAAATCGGCACAAGTTGCTATTGACTATGATTCAATAGTGGCTAACCTGCCAATACCCCACGAATCCTGAGGTTTTCATGATCGCACCCCCCGCACATGCCGCAGCTTCGTCCTCGGAAACGACCGCCCCAAACAGCCAGTCCAAGGTGGCTTCGAAGATCAAGCAGCGCCGCCCCAAGCTCGAATACGCCGACCTGCCCCGGCACTGGCTGGCGGACAACATGTTCGCCACCCACTTGGTCAATGGCCTCAATCTCTTGTTTCCCCGCGGCGAGCGCTTCTTCGTGCGCAGCGTCAATCGCTACCTGCCTTTCGTGGAAGACGTGCAAGAGCGCGCGGACGTGCGCGGCTTCTTCGCGCAGGAGGGGCGCCACGCCGCGGAGCACGAGCGTTTCTTCCAGGTGCTCGAAGATCAGGGCTACGAGATCCGCGAGTTCCTTGCATGGTACGACAAGTGGGCTGGGCGCTTCGAAGCGGCCACGCCCCACGCACTGAGCCTGGCGGGAACGGCAGCGGCGGAGCACTTCACGGCGCTCTTCGCGGACGCAGCACTGCGCGAAGGGCTGCTCGACGAAGCCGATCCCCGGGTGCGCGATCTTCTACTGTGGCATGCCGTGGAAGAGATCGAACACAAAGCCGTCGCCTACGACGTGCTGCAGCGGGTTGCACCCAGCTACGCACTGCGCGTGGGCGGGCTGTTGCTCGCCAGCTCGCAGTTGGCGTTCTTTTGGTACCACGCGACCCGCATGTTGATGGCGCAGGACGACTTCGACCCCGCGCGCCAAGCCGAAGAAAAGGCACAGCTCAGGGCCTCGGGCTTCTTGCGGCCGAAGCGTCTCCTCGCCGGGATACGCGACTACCTGCGCCGCGACTTTCACCCCTGGCAGCACGACAACAGCGAACTCGCCAAAGCATACGTGAAGAGCGCCGGCCTCGACGAAAGCAATTGATCGCCGCAGGCCTCACCGGACTTTCTTTTTTGGGGGGATTCCCGGCCATCGCCGTCATCGACGCCGGCAAGGTTCGTTGGGTGGCGGCGCGGCGCTACTTCGCGACCGTGCCGGCCCAGGCAGCGATCGTCGTCTCGCTGACAAACACGGACTGATCGGGGATCACTTCGGTCACGCTGGAGAGGTCCAGATCTTCGCGGCATGCCTTGGTGGCCTGGAAGGTACGCGTTGCCAGCTTCGCTCCCGTCAGGCGATTGTAGGCGCTGGCGACCGCGTCGTGCAGCGTCAGCTTTCCGGTGCTGGTGCCACGCGCTGCGCCACTGGTCTTTTCACTGAGCTGATACGTGCAGGTGTCTTCGCGCGTCTGCGTGGTAGCGAGAGCAACCACCATCACGTCCGACAGAGTCGCGTCCGTTGGCCCGGCGGCAGCGCAGATGGCCGTGCCCAGATACAGCGCGGCCCGGCGCTTCTTAGGGATGTCCGGCTTCGCGCCTGCCTCCCACGGAAACAGCACCGGCGCCTTGTCCACGCCTTCAAGCGCCGTTTTGAGCGCGCCAGCCACGCCCTCGCTATCGAGCTTGATCTCCGTGCTGACTTTCACCGCGTCGGGAAAAGTCAGCGTGAGCGTGGTGGCACCCAAGGACTGCGCCTCCTTGGCGCACAGGGTGCTCAGCGGCAGCTCCTTGAGCGGGGGCGTGGTCGCGATGGTCACCGGCGAATCGATGTCGCCGTCTTCCGCCTTGAACGTCTCGGAACCCAGCGTCGCCGTGGTGCCAGATTCCACTTCAAGCTCCAGTCGCCCCGCCGGCGCGTAAGTCAGCGTGCCGCTGCACTTGCGCCCAACACACGCGATGGTTCCGTCATCCTCGACGTCGAGCTTTGGCGGCAGCCCGGCGGCGGCCAGGTCAATGCTTTTGCGCGCCGTGCGCGAACCGGCGCGCACCTCTAGTTCGACGACTTTGGAAGTTTTTTCGGAGTTGTCCCCCTCCAGGTCGACTTCTAGGTCGAGCTCACCAGCGAAGTTCGTGTCCGCACCCGCACAGCTCAGCCCGCTGGAAGCACAGCTCACCCGCGTGTTCTTCGCCGTCTTGACGTGCACGATCACGACCGTGTTCGACTCTGGCTTGTAGCCCGTGACCTTCGCGTCGATGTCGAGCTTCTTGCACCCAAGGAGCGCAGCCACGACCAAAAGAACCGCGCCACCGTGCCCGCCCACCCCCAAGTTTTGCATGCACTGTAGGATATCTGGAGTTGTCGACCCGGAGAAGCAAATCCAGCTCGGCGCCATTTGCCCGCGGCGGAGCTCAAGCCCGAAGTGGCAGACTAGAACCCGTCTGAGGCGGGCGGTCGCGCGCGTGCCTCGCGCCAAGCGCCGGAGTCGATGACGGTCATGGTGCGCCAGCCAAAACAAACCAACTAGGTCGCGATGTTCAGAGCGTTTGCGCAACGTGGGGCGGCGTCCGGGCGTGCGCGGAGCAGTTGCGTCAAGCGCTCCAGGTCGGTGGGTTCGTCGACGTCGAAACAGGCGGGCAGTTCGCGCACGTCGAGTTCGAGGGTGGCGCAGCGGGCAAGGGTGCGCGCGTACACGGCGTCGCTGCTCCAGGGGATATCCTCGAACACATGCGGCTGCGGCGTGGAAAGCCCGATCAGGTAGTAGCCGCCATCGTCGCAAGGTCCGAGCAGCGCGCTGTTCGCGTGTGACAAGTGATCGAGCGCGCTGGAGATGGCCTCGATGGGCACGGTGGGGGAGTCACTGCCGGCGAGCAGCAGCGGGCCTGGGCCGAGGGCCGCAGCGGCGTTGACCAGTCGCGTGCCGAGGTCCGCGCCCTGTTGCGCGATGACTTCCCACGGCGCGGGCGCGAGGGCTTGCAGCAACGCGACGCCGTCGTTTTCCGGTGCGGCGAGTAGCACGTGGCGCGCGCAGTCGAGGCGGGCGTAGCGCTCCAAAGTGTCCAGCAACATGCAGCGATACAGCTCCGCGGCGCGCTCGGCGCCGATGGCCTGAGCGAGGCGCGTCTTGCAACGCCCAGGCACGGGCGCACGGGCCATGACTCCAATGGCGACGTCTTGAGGTTCCGCTGTGCTTCCCGTGGGCATGGCCGCGAGCATGCTAGCGAAAACCGCGGGTGTGCTGACCGCGGGTGTGGACTGGGGCGCCGAAAAAAGCCGCTTTCCAGCTGATCAAACCGGATCCCCAGCGAAAGCCGCGGAGTCCGGCGCCTGCTAAGCTCCGCCCATGCAGATGCGGCTTTGGGGATTGGGTGCTTTGGCATTGTTGTTCGGCGGCGCGGGATTCATCGCGTGCGGATCCGATGACGGCGGCGTGGCGAACAACAATATCGGCACGGGGGGCGCTAGCGGAGACGCGGGATCCGACGTGAGCACGGGCGCGACTAGCGGCACGGGCGGCGGCATCAACGTGGATGGCGGTCCGGGCTGCCCGCAAGGGCAGGCGTGCGATGGCGGCGTGTGCGCGGGTGGGCAGTGCTGCTCGGCGGACAAAGCGTGCGGCGACCAGTGTTGCGGCAGCGCGGACGTGTGTTCGTTTCAGAAGTGCGTGACGCCCGGCGCGACGTGTATCGATTCGAGCGATTGCGCCGCGGGCGAGTATTGTGAGACGGCGCTGGGTGAGAAACCCGAAGCCGGCTTGCCGGGGGACGCGGGCAGCTGCGTGGGCGGGAAGGTGTTCTTGACGGGGCGCTGTTTGCCGGAGCCTCCCATTTGCACTGGGGGCGACGCGGGCGCGGACGCCGGCGGCGGTCAGACTTGCCTGGAAAAGTGTGAAGTCATCCCGGCAACGACTGCCTTCGACCCCGAAGTGAAGTACACCTGGGGCGGGCAGACCGTCGCGCCGTTTGCCAACGACGTCATGATGCAGCCCATCGTGGTGCAGCTAGACGACGACAACTGCGACGGCAAGGTCGGCGCCGACGACATTCCGGAGATCTTGTTTTCGACGTTTTCGAGCGGGTACTACTATCGCGCGGGGACACTGCATGCGATTTCCGTGAAAAACGGCGCGCTCGTCGACAAGTGGAGCAAACCGGGCGCGGTCTTCGCAAGCACGGGTCTGGCGGGGGGCGATCTCGATGGGGATGGTGTGCCCGAAGTGGTCGGTTGCTCTGCACCAACAACCCCCGGCGGCACGAGCTGCTGCGACGATGTGGCGCAGAACACGGGTGTGACGGCGTTCAAGGCGAACGGCGACGTGCTGTGGACGCAGACAGACACCACGCAGGTGCACTGCGGCTACGAGGCGCCCGCAATCGCGGATCCCAACGGCACCGGCAACCCCATGGTGCTGGTGGGGCTGACGTTGCTCGACGGCAAGACGGGCAGCGTGATCAAGAACCTCGACCCGGCGCACACCTTCGGCGTGAAGCTGACGGGCTTTTCGGATGTGGATGGCGACGGCAAGTTGGATGTGGTGGAGGGGCGCCGCGCGTTTCGCGTGGATGGCACCATCATCTGGGACTTGTCGAAAGGGCCGAACGCGCTGCCTACGGGCTATCACGCGGTGGGCGATCTCGACAAAGACGGCAAGCCGGAAGTTTTACTGATCTCCAGTGGCGGGCCGCACACCGCGGCGGTGATCCAATACGATCCCGCAAGCCCCGATGGCGCCAAAGTTGTGCGCAAGGGCATCGACATCAACAACGGCATCAGCACGGCGACCTTCTGCGGTGCAGCCAACGAATACGGCGGCGGGCCGCCGACGGTGGCGGACTTCAACGGTGACGGCTTTCCAGACGTGGGCGCAGCGGGTGCGGTGGGCTACATCGTGCTCGACGGCAAGAAGCTGATGGACAGCACGGTCGCCGATAACGCCACCACGCTGTGGTTCAAGACCACGAAGGATTGCTCCAGCGCGGTGACCGGGTCGAGCGTGTTCGACTTCAACGGCGATGGCAAAGCCGAAGTGGTCTACGGCGACGAAGTGCATCTGTGGATGTACGACGGCACGACGGGCACCAACCTGATCCCGGAGACGTGCAATACCAGTGGTACGCTGTGGGAGTATCCGGTGATTGCCGACGTGGACAACGACGGCCAAGCCGACATCGTGATGGCGTCGAACGCCTACTCGTCGACATGCAATGGCACGAAGCAGGCGGGCATTCGTGTGCTGAGCAGCAAGAGCGGGTCGTGGGTGCGGACGCGGCGCGTTTGGAACCAGCACACCTATCATGTGACCAACGTCGAAGAGAGCGGCGCGATCCCAACGAACGAAATCAAGAACTGGACGGCACCCGGTTTGAACAACTTCCGCCAGAACAAACAACCGGGCGGCGAGTTCGCGGCACCGGACGCGGTGGTGGGCGTGAGCGCCAAGTGCAGCGGCGCCTACGGCATCATTGCGACGGTGCGCAACATCGGGCAGTCCGTATTGCCTGCGGGCGCGACGGTCACGTTCTATGCGGGCAACGTGCCGAGCGGCACACAACTGGGGCAGGGCGCAACGAGCATTGCGCTGGGGCCGGCTCAAGCTGAAAGTGTGCTGCTCGACCTACCGAGTCCACCGGCCGGCGTGAAGGACGGCACGACGCCCGTGTACGCAAGCGTCAGTGTGCTGGGGCCGACGGTAGAATGCCGCAGCGACAACAACACGAGCAAAGAGACCAGCGCCGCGTGCGGCGGACCGCGTTGACAGCGCGCAAGCAGTGCCGTTGTCAGCGCAACGTGTTGCCAGCGCGGCGTCCGTTCCGCCATGGGCGAGCCCCGCTTTTGCTCTGCCTTGCGGGGGTCGGCTCGAGCGTCGCTGCGCACGCGCAACCCCGGGATGCGGCAGCGGCGCCTGCACCGCTCCAGGCAGCGCCCGCACCCGCGCAGCCTGGGGACCTGCCGCCGGGTGAGCCTCCAGCAACCGATCAGCCGTCCGTGGGCGAGACGCCGCCGCCGGGATCCGAAACGGAGCTGCCCCCGCCGGACGAGCCACCGCCGCCTGGATCAGCTCCGGAAGTTCTGCCACTTTCGCATCCAACCTCTGACAGTTCCGACGTTGGCGAGACAGCCGAGGACGCCGAGCGGCGTCGCCAGAAGGAAGAATACGATCGCAGACGTTTCGCGCAATACGATCGCAACTACTTCGTTCTGCGCCTTGCGCCCACGCGCAGTCACGTTTCGTTTAGCCGCACAGAGTTCGACTACTGGGCTGGGCGGGTTGACGGTGGCCTGGTCATTCCCTTCGACGATGGAGCCGCGCGCATGTGGTGGGTCTTGTTCGGCATCGGCGGAGGGCCGGTCGATGATGGTTTTGTGTGGAGTGTGCCGATGTCTTTTGCCTACGGGTTTCGTTCACCCGTGGTCATGGGCTACTTGGGCGGCACCTTCGGCTTGGGCGGCGCGGGCGGCAAGGCTGGCGGAGGCGAAGCGGGACCGTTGTACGGAGGTGTGGCGGCTCTCGGGGTACGGTTGAATCGCCTGCAGCTTTTCGTCGAAGGGCGTTTCGAAGGCGTGCTCCTACGCGCAGGGCAGAGCTACACGCAGTACTCCTACGGTCCAGTGCTGGCGCTCGAGCTATGAAAGCAATACTGCGGGAATTGATGTAAACTCGGCGCTGCAACACATGCCGCGACCCTGGAACCGATACGCAGAGCGAGCTGCGCTGTTTTTCTTGCTAGTCGCAGTTGGCGGCGTGGGTTGCTCGACCCTCGCCGGCATAGACCAGGATTATCATGAGGTGCCAGGATCCACCGCCGACGCCGCTTTCGGCGGAAGTGGCGGTGTGGGTGCGAGTGCAGGCAGCGGTGGCACCGCGGGCAGTAGTGGTGGCGCGGGCACGGGCGGCAGCGCGGGCGGCAGCGGTGCCGGTGGGTCTTCCGGAAGCGGCGGTGCGGGTGCTGGTGGGTCGTCCGGAAGCGGCGGCACTACTGGGAATTGCGCTTCCCTTGGCAAGCAATGCGTGCCGGCGCTGCCGTCGGGATGGTTGGGGCCAGTGACGCTAGCTAGCAGTGCGGGCACTCCCCTCGCTTGCGGGTCGGACTATCCGAATCAGACGACCACCACGGAACTCCTCGGCAATCTCGTCGCGCCCCCAGCGACCTGCGGTTGCACCTGCAAGAACCCCGTCATCGCGATTTGCTCGACCGCGACGCTAACCCGGTATGGGGGCAATTTCTGCACGGGTACAGGCACGGTCGTCGAAACTCTCGTCAAGGGAGCGGTCTGCACGCCGGCCGACGTGCCCGTTACTTCGAATTCCGTTCGCGTATCCGGCAATTTCATTTCCGGCTCGTGCCAGCCCCAGCCAACCGTGCAAGTTCCGCCCGCAAATTGGGGCATGCTGGGGCGCGCTTGCAGTGGCGCTTCCACGGCCGGCACCTGCGCGGGAGGCGAGATTTGCGTGCCGCCGCCTCCTGCCACGACGAAGGCTTGTGTGTATCACGATGGCGACGTCGCGTGCCCGACCGGCTACGCAAACAAACAGCTGTTCTACGATGGCTTCGACGACACCCGCAGCTGCACCGCGTGCAAATGCGGCACTGCGACAGGCTCGTGCATCGGAGCGGGAACGGTGTCGTTACACAATACCGCTGACTGCAGTGATGCGGGTACCCCGTACGACCTGGGTGCCTGCGCCCCGTCGGTTCCCGCCACGCATGCCAAATTCAACGATGGCCCGGCTTCCAACATCACGTGTCCGATCATGGCCGGGTCTGGCACCCCCACCGGAGCGGCCTTGCCGAAGACCCCGGTGACCTTCTGTTGCCTCAACTAGTGCGGCGTTGCGAAGCTAGCGGTTCGCGTTTGCGTCCCGGTCTTCGTTGGGAACCGACACGTGTTTGATCAACCGTGCCAGCACGAGCAGCCCTTTCCCCATGCGCAAAGCGAGCATGTCTTTGGCGAAGCGGACTGCGCCGCGCTCGAGGCGTTGTTCGAAAAGCCCCTTGCATGGCAAGCCCGGGACGACGGTTTCTACAGCTGTCATCTGTGCGACGTGACGGCAGAGCTGTCGTCGGATCTGAAGCGCCGAGTGCTCCGGCGTATGCGCGGTGTCTTTGCGCTACCGCTGGCCGACGACGTTGTCATCAGTGCGCAGCGCATGGAGCCCGGTCAGGCCGTTGGGGTGCATAGTGATCGGCCGCTGCTCGGCTATGAAGTCGCTCGCCTCGTCCTGCAACTGAGTCGCGCTCATCGTCCCGAGCACGGCGGGGTGCTGCAGCTCTTCGAGCACAGTGACGGCGCGCCCGTCGTCGACATTCCGCCGCGCTACAACACCGGCTTCGCCTTTGTGCTGCACGCAGCGTCATTTCACGGCGTCACTCAGACCACAGCGGTTCGTCGCTCGGTAGTGTTCAACTTCTGGCACGTCGCCAACACTCCTGCGCTGGCGGACGCTGTTGAGGCGCTCTTTGATCGCATGCGTTTTGGCGAACTGCCGAAGGGCGTCGACCCCATCGCAGTTGCGGCAGAGGCGGAGCTATCCGAAGAGACCACCCTGCATGCCAGCTTGGTGGCCCTGGCTCTGCATCGCCTCGGCTTCGACGAAGCCAGCGTCGTGCGTGGCTACGTGTTTGGCGCCCGTGGCGAAAGCGACGGCGAACTGGGTGGCCCGCACGCCAGCGCGATCCGAATCGCCGACTGGCTCGCACGCCTCCAGTTGCGCGGATTCGATCTGAAGCGCTGGGAGCAACTCGCCGCCGCGTGTTCCGGCCTGCGGCCAGACATCCGAATCGCGCCGCTGTGGCAGCTCTGTTTGCCGCAGACGTAGTGGGCGCAGGGCGCCGCCCAGCCGCGCCGCAAAGCGGCGCCGCTACGCACCCGCGGGGACAGCGTCGCGACCCTACAGACCCAGCTTGGGCTGCATGGTGGAGCCGACCAGGACGCCGCTCGCAAAATAGGTGCCTGTGTCGGATTGCGGCAGGATGTCGTAGGTGGCGTCATGTGCGTAGGGGATCACGCTGACGTCTGCGAGCAGCACGCCGTCGAGTAGCTCACCCGAGCGCAGGTCCCCGAAGGTGCGACCGTCTGCCGTGGGGTGTGCGGCGCTCATTTCGATGCGCGCGCCGTTCACGAAGTTGAGTCGCACGACGTGGTGATTCTGCGCTGGGATGCGCTGCGTGCGCAGTACGGGCACGATGGCGAGCTTGCCCCCGTGCATGCTGTACACCTTGTCCCCCGGGGCGAGTTCCGCGATGCGTCGCGGGCCGTCCGGTGTGTCGATCATCGAGTCTGGCGAAGCACACTTGCATTTCGGTTGGCAGCCCAGGGGACAGGTTCCGGTGTCGCTGGGTTTGGTGCAGGTGGGACCCGTCGAGATCGGGCCCTGGGTGTCGCAGCAGATTTCACCCGTCGCGCAACAGGCGCCTCCACAGCAGCGGCTTGCGTCGCCGCAGGTCGTGGTGCACGGGCGTGTTTCGCATTTGCCGGCGCCGTTGCACCATTCGCCGTCTTTGCACGCGGTGCCGCAGGCGCCGCAGTTGCGCGGATCGTTCATGATGTTGGCGCACTTGCCGTTGCAGCAGTGGCGATCAGATTCGCAGGCGGGGTTGCATGCTCCGCCCCCTGCGCTGCCCGCAGTGCCTGCGCCGCCCGCAGTGCCTGCACTGCCCGCAGTGCCTGCACTGCCCGCGCTGCCCCCAGAGCTACCCGCGCTGCCCCCGCTGCTACCCGCGCTGCCCCCGCTGCCTGCGAGGCCGGCATCCGTGCCGCCGGAGCCTCCGCCAGAGCTGCCACCGGAGCCTCCTTCGGAGTCACTGCCGCACCCGAGTGCTAGGACTGCTGCGAAGAGCGCAATGTGTTTGGTCGTTGTGTTCACGGGAGCCTCCCTGCCAAAGTTTCTTCCTCAAGCTTTGCCGGATCCCTGACAAAACGCAAAGATACGCAGCGCTTCCCGGTGTATTCTCAAAAAGAACCTATGCAGATCCCGGACGGATGGTCTTGGCGCTCAGCGGCGCGTGGACTCGCGATTGCTGCCGCGGCGTTCGGCGCCAGCTTGGGCTGCTCCATGCTCGCGGGGATTGATCAAGACTATCGCGAGGTCGAGCCTTCGGCGGCTGGCAGCGGCTCTGGCGGCGCCAGCGGCAGCGGTGGTAGTTCCGGCGTGGGCGGCAGTAGTGGCGGCAGCGGGGGCGGGATTGGCGGCAGCTCCGGAGCGAGCGGCAGGGGGGGGGCAACGGGCGGCGCGGGCGGCGCGGGCGGCGCGAGCGGCACGGGCGGCGCGAGCGGCACGGGCGGCACGGGCGGCGGGGCGAGCGGGTGCGTTGCGGCGGGCAAACAATGCGTTCCCGCAGTGGCTCCCGGATGGGTCGGACCGGTGGTGCGGAACGCCAGCAGCGGCGCGCCCCCAGCCTGCCCGGGCAGCTACGCAACCGAGGTGCCCACGGGGCTCCGCGCTGGTCTCGTTCCCGGATTGGCTAGTTGCGGTTGCTCCTGTGACCCACCGAACAACCAGGTATGCACCGGAAACATCAGCTACACCCTGGGCTCCTGCACCTCGCCCTTGCACATCGCAGACCTCGTGAGCGGCGCGCCTTGCACGCCGGTTTCCGTTCCGGCGCCAGCCAACCTGGTTCGTGCGGGCGCGAAGTTTTCCGCGGACAACTGCGCTGCGGTCACTGCAGCCACGATCCCAACGCCAACTTGGGGGGAGCAGGTGCGTTCCTGCGGTGCGGCACTGGGTGGGGAAACGTGCCCTGGCGGTGACGTTTGCGTGCCCGCCGTACCCGCCGCGTGGACGTCTTGCATCTATAAGGTGGGCGCGGGCCACATCTGTCCTGCGGGCTATACAGACCAAAACGTCTACTACGATGCATTCCAAGATACGCGTGTGTGCAGCGGCTGCAGCTGTGGTCCCCCAACGGGTACCTGCGGCGGCACCGTGCGCGTGGCGACCGGCGCGCCCTGCAACTCTGAAACGCAAATAGCGTTGGGGGCGTGTGCTCCCGCTGCCGGCGTGACCCACGCGCGGTATACGGCGACCGGACCCAACAACGGCGCGTGCGTGCCTGGTAGCGCCAGCCTCAACGGCAGCGCGGTTCCGCAAAACCCAGTGACCTTCTGCTGCCGCCCCTGACCTGCGTACGCACCGCCCCTGAGGTCCGAGCGCGAAGGAGTTATTCCCGGGAGTACAGCTTGTCCGGGGTTTCGACGGGCTTGCCGGATGCTTGGGGTTTGGCCGTGGGTTCTTCCGGTTTGGTGCTTGGCTTTGCGCTGTTGGGCTTTTCCGGAGCGCTGCTGGGCTTTTCCGGAGCGGGCGCGGGTTCGGGCTTCGGAGCTTCCGCGGTCGGCGCGGCGGGTTGCTCCACGCTATCCGAAGTCTCGGGCGTCGGTTCTGTGTCGACCGCCGACGGTGTTGCACTTGGCGCGGGGTTGGGGGCGGCGACAACGTCGTCCGGCTTGGTTGCGGGCGCTTCTTCCGCGGCGCTCGCTGGAGGCGCCACGCTGCGGCTCCAGAACACTGCGGTCAGGACCACCAAAAGCACGGCGCCACCTAGTGCAACGGCGCCCAGCGCCAGCACCAGTCCGCGAGACCGGGCCGGCGCAGGTGCAGGAACTGCGCCGGCAACGATGGCCACATCCGAACCCGAACGCGGCGAGACAGGCTCCGAGCTCGGCGCCGAATACGGCGAGGAGTGTTCCGGATACGAGGCCTGCGGATTTCGCATCGACAGCACCGGATTGGCTTCGGGTCCGACGACCGCCGTCAGTGCACCCACCTGCGGGGCGACCCGATCGCGGCGCAGTTCTGCCGGTACTTCCTGGCCCAGACACTGACACAGTTCGATCACTGCCTGCGCAGCCCCGGGCAGCCGCTGCTTGGGATCCGGGTGCGTGGCTTTGACGAACCAGGCGTCGAAGGCCTGTGGGATGGCGGCCTGATAGCGCGCCGCGCGCATGCTCGCCGCTTCCTTGGGGCCTTCCACCAGGATCATGGCCATGTCGAGGGGGTTCTTGCACTGGGATCGGTCGTGCCGGAAGTAGTGTTTGCCGGCGAGGAATAGAAACGCGAGCATGCCCAAGGCGTAGACGTCGACGCGCTGGGTCAGCGTTTCTCCGCGGAACTGCTCCGGCGCCATGTACATCGGCGTGCCGGCAGATTGGGTCATGCCCTTGACCGTGTGTTCCGCGATGACCTTCGCGATGCCAAAGTCCAAGACCTTGATCAACGGACCCCCGTCAGCGCGCCGGGTCAGGAACAGATTCTCTGGCTTCAGGTCCCGATGGATCACCGACTGCTTGTGGGTTACTTCGAGGGCGACGGCGAGTTGTGTCAGGTACACGATCGTTTCTGCGATCGAAAACCGCTGCTTGCGCTTGATTCGCTCTGCGATCACCTCGCCCTCAAGCAGCTCCATCACGATGAAGGGCGCATTCGTCTCTTCGTCGATACCCGCATCGAGCACATCGACAATGTTCTCGCTGACGATGGCCGACGTGACGCGCGACTCCCGTAAGAAGCCCTGTCGGAAAGGCTCGTCTTTGGCCAGGTGGGGAAACAAAACTTTGAGCGCGCAGTGGCGGCCTGTCACTTCGTGCGTTGCAGCGTACACGCTGCCGAATCCCCCGCTGCCAATACGCCGTTCAACGCGATAGCGCTTCGCGAACACGCTTCCGGGCGCCAGTTCCGAGCTCATATTCGCCGCTCAGAACGCGCCGCGGAGCGTGACGGACGCCCCGGCCGGCGAGCCGCGGCCAGCCGTGCTCGGCGTGGGCGCGGTAAAAAACAACGTGGCGCCGGCGCCGACTCCCGCAATGCCGACGCCGAAACCGATCGTGCTGATCAACGCCAAGGTCTGCGCGCTGTCGGCCTCGGACTTTCCGTCGGCGTTGCACGCGGTCTCATCGCCGCCGATGCCGCAGTTGTCTTGGATGCTGCTCTTCTTTCCCAACACCATGAGACCGGTGACGGCCCCGACGGCCAAGCCGGCGGCTCCAACCCCCATAAGCACGAGGCCGGTCGTGCGCTGCCCTTGACCGTCCGACGCCGTGTCTTTGCTTGGGCTTTCGGTGGGCACACTGACCGGTGCCGTGCTGGGCACCGGTGACGCTGCCGCCGGTGTGTCCGGCGCGGAGAGTTCTACGGTCACGTCCTTGCGCTCGCCGCTCTTGATCTCAATGTTGAGTTCTGCGCGACTGCCGTCCGGCGCGCTCGCCACCAGAACGTGCTTCCCCGGATCCACGGGGAGCGCCAGGCCTAGTGCCGGCGCGCCAATGCGCACGCCATTACGTTCCACACTCGCGTCCGCTGGAGCGTCCTTCGGCAATCGCACGGTGAGTCGCGGAACGATCTTTTCCAACGCCTCCGAGTGTTGCCGCGCGAATTTGTCCCGTCCGCGCTGAGCCTTCTTCTCTTTCTTGTTCATGCGCTCGAAGCCGCGCAGGTATTCGTCGTAGCGCGCCAGGGCGCTAGCGGTCTTGCCGGCCTTGCGCCAGCACTCCGCCAAAGTGAAGAGCGTGCCGGCGCGCGCTTCGAGCCGAAAGCTCTCGCTGATCTTGGGGCACGCCTCTTCGAACTTGCCGGCCTTCATCCCATCCAGACCGGCGTTGAACAGGGCTTCGGCGGCGGCCGCTTCGTCGGCTTGTGCGTTGTGACCAGCCGCTAGCAGCGCGCTGGTTGCAAGGAGTTGTGCTAGGCGTCGGTGCATCTGTTTCGAGGAGTCAATTCTAGCCTGAGATTGTAGGCAAGTGCACCCATACGCCGCCCCGCCAGGCTCTGTCTGGCAATACGCGGCGTCCAGGTGGTTTGCCGGCGTCGTGAGTTGGCTCGCAGCGCCAGCCCAAGTGAAGCGCTAGCCCCGATTATGGGGCATCGCAACGCGCCGCGCTGGCGACAACCACCGCCGGTTGCGCTTTCATGGTGGAACCAACCAGCACGCCCGCAGCAAAATACGCGCCGCTGTCCGAGTCCGGAAGAATATCGTGGGTGGCCTCGTGCTGGTACGCAATGACACGCGTGTCAGTCAGAAGCACGCCGTCCAGGCTCTGTCCCGCTTTCAAGTCGCCGAAGCTACGGCCATCGGCAGTGGGGTGGCTCGCGGACATTTCGATCCGCGCTCCGCCTTGGAAGGTCAGTCGCACGACCTTGTGATTCGTGACCGTCACACGCTGGGTGCTCAGCAGCGGCACGCTGACAAGTTCGCCTCGATGCATGCTGTAGATCAGGTCGCCCGCTTTCAGATCCGCGATGGCGCGCTGGCCAGTGGGCGTCGCGATCAGCGTATCCGGCGACGCACACTGGCACAGCGGCGCGCAGCCTTGAGGGCACGTGCCGCTGTCGCTCGGCTTGGTGCAGACCGGCCCCGTCGAGATGGGACCCTGCGCGTCGCAGCAGATCTCGCCGGCGCCGCAGCAGGTGCTGCCGCAGCAACGATTCTTGTCTGCGCAGGTTGCCGCGCATGGGCGCTTTTCGCACTTACCCGAGCCGTTGCACCACTGGCCGTCGGAACACTTCTGTTCGCACTTGCCACAGTTGCGTGGATCGTTGGCGAGGTTGACGCACTCGTTGCCGCAACACTCACGAGCCGTGCCGCAAGCGGGGCTGCAACCCGGGCCGCCACCGCTACCCGCTGTCCCGGCGCCTCCCGCTGTCCCGGCGCCACCCGCTGTACCGGCGCTACCCGCCGCTCCGCCGCTGCCCGCGCTGCCGCTGTTGCCCGCGCTGCCGCTGTTGCCCGCGCTGCCGCCGTTGCCCGCGCTGCCGGAAGAGCCTCCGACGGACGCGTCTGCAGCTCCGGTGCCACCGGCGCCTCCGCTGAGGCCGGAGTCGGAACTTCCGCCACAGCTCAAGGAGAGCACGGCGGCAAAGAATGCGATGGACTTGGATGACATGCGGACCTCCCTCGTCAAGGATGTTTTCAGGATACGAGATCCGGCCGGCCGCGTCGAATTTGGCTCTGAAGCGCCGCGCCTGTGCGATCCGCGGCGGCCCCTATTCGCGATATGCCGACGTGCCCACGAGCTCCCGTACATGCGTTCCGTCGACAATGATCTGATCCGGGGCCTTGGTGTAGAACTCGGTGTAGCCACAGCGGCGGCATACACCGGCTTCTAGCTCGCCCGAGCTCTCGGTTTTGGTCATGGGCAACCCCAACAGGGTGCCCATGCTTTTCTGGTAGTGCGCGATGCGCATCGGCGCGGATCGCTGGTGGGCGTGGTCACCGTAGCTGTCCGCGACGTTCGCGATGTACAGAATACGGTCGTGTTGGCACTTGGGGCAGCGATGGCTGGTCTTCACGCCCGGATCCTATCATCGCGCGCGCCATCGCTGGACGGACCTCGCTCGAAGGATGAAGATGGGGCACACTTTGCAAATGCTTTTTCGAGGTCAAAGTGTGGCGCTGGTCGTGGGGTGCTTGGTGTTTGCCTGCGACAACACTCCGGACAAGCTCGGCGGCGTCGGGGGCTCCGGTGGCAACTCCGGCGCTGCGGGGTCAAGCGGTGGTAGCGCCGGTTCGAGTGGCGGCAGCGCGGGTTCCGGCGGGACGAGCGGTAGCGCTGGTTCCGGCGGCAGCGGGGGTTCCGGCGGCGCGAGCGGCAGTGCAGGTTCCAGCGGCAGCGCGGGCACGAGTGGCGCTGCTGGCGCAGATGCCGGCCCGGACGGCAGCGCGGGCGCAGATGGCGGCCCGGACGGCAGCGCGGGCGCAGATGGCGGCAGCGCTGCCTGCAACTATCTCACCCAGATAGGCGTCCAGGTCACCGCCGTGCCCAGCGGCGGCGGGCCGCCCGCGCCCAGTGGCGGCACGATCGCGGAAGGCTTCTACAAGCTGGTTGGCGTGAACCTTTATGGCGGCGCGACCGGCACGACGTTCTGGCGCTCACTGCGCTTCGTGGGCAACGAGCTCAAGACCGTGGAGCGCGATGGCGGCAAGCCCACAGACATCACCTCCGCTGGCACCTACGTGGCTGCGGGCGGGGAGATCACCCGAAGCATCACTTGCCCGAACGTGGCTTCGGCCAAGCTTGGTTTCACCGCGAAGCCGACGTCCTTCACCGCCTATGTGGACCAGGGCAGCGGCAAGATCGCTGAGTTCGTCTATCAATGGGACAGCAAATAGCAGCTGCTCAAAGGGGGCGCCCAGGGCCGGTGTGGGGTTTCGCTCTGCGCCCACCGGGGTCGGGTTTCGGGTGCAAAAACAACAGTTCATACGAGCATACGAATCTATTTCCACGCGCCCCAAACCCCACCTTGCACATGCAGCTCTCCTGGCAGCGCCGGACCCCCGGCACGCTGCGCTCAGCCGGACTTCTTCGCGGCGATGGTTAGCTTGATGGCGACTTCGTCTTTGATCAGGTCGTCAGGTTTGCCGGGATAGACGATGCCGAAGTCTTTCCGGTTGATGGCAAACTCCGCGTTGACAGAAACGGTGTCGCCTTCCACCTTGATCGTGGCCGGGAAGGAAATGCTCTTCTCCGTGCCGCGCATGGTCAAGTTGCCAGTCACCGTATGCGACGCGCCCTTGTCGCCGCCTGCCTTGACCGACGTCGAGACGAACTTCGCGGTCGGAAACTTCTCCACGTCGAAGAAGTCGCTGTTCTTCAGATGACCAGCAAGCTTCTCCGGTTCGATGGCCAGGGACGCCATCTTGATCTCGACGTTGACGGAGCTCTTCGTCAAGTCGCCCTCCACGAGGTCCACGCTACCGGTGAACTCTTTGAAGCTGCCGTCGTGGCTGCCAGTGACCTTCGCTCCGATGAACTCCAACGTGGAGTCCGCGGCGCTGAAGCTGTGCTTGACAGCGCCAGCAGGTGCCGCAGCGGGCGCGGCAACAGGCGCGGACGCAGCCGCCTTGGCTTTGCCCTTGCCGGGATCGTTGTCGCAGCCGGTGGCGATCAGCAGTGGCAGAACGAAAAGCAATGCGGATTTGGTCATAGTGAGGCTCCTGGCTAGCGTGCCTAGGGCACGGATACGGGGAACCTGGGATCATTGCGGAAAAGGCACAATCCGTGAATTATGCAACGGAACGTTCCACCAGTGGAACAATCCCTTGCCAGCGCTTCGATCCCTCCGAATCTAGGTGCTAGCTTCCGGCGCTTATGGGGATCCCTCGCATGCTCGTAGGCGCGCTCTTCGTCGTCGGGTGCGGTGACTCGGACGCAGCGCCTGGCGCGGGCCCGCCCGATGCAGGCTCAGACGCGCTAATCGAGAGCGGCACTGCGGGCAGCACCGGTGCGGACAGCGGCCTTGACGCCCCTAGCTCGAAGCACGTGTTCCAGCGTGTCGTGCTGCACTCAGAATTCTACTCAGAGGGCGCGCACGCAGCAGACATCGATCAGGACGGAACGTTGGATGTGATTGCCGGACCCTATTGGTATGCCGGCCCGGACTTCGTCGCGCGTCACCAGATCTACGCTCCGACGCCCTTCGATCCCAAAGGCTACTCGGACAACTTTTTCGCTTTTCCTCACGACTTCAATCAAGACGGCTGGGTCGACGTGTTGGTGATCGGGTTCCCAGGCAAAGGAGCACGTTGGTACCAAAACCCAAAGACCGCCGCCGGAGTCTGGCTGCGGCACGATGTGGTGCCCGTCGTCGACACGGAGTCCCCGACGTTCGTGGACCTCACCGGCGACGGCAAACCGGAGCTGGTTTGCGCTAGCGGCGGGCGACTGGGATACGCGACTCCAGACTGGAGTGCGCCAGAAAAGCCATGGGTCTTCCACACCCTCTCGCCTCCTGGGCCGTACCAGGCCTTCACCCATGGCTTTGGGGTTGGAGATCTGAGCGGCGACGGGCGCCTCGATGTGCTCGAAGCGACGGGCAGTTTTACGCAGCCGGCGGCGCTTGGCGGTGATCCCAACTGGGCGCGCACGCCGCAGGCATTCGGTGGAGGTGGCGCGCAAATGTTCGCGGCAGATCTCGACGCCGACGGCGACATGGACGTGATCACGTCCCTGGCTGCCCATGGCTATGGTGTGGCCTGGTTCGAGAAGACGGCGAGCGGTTACCAGCAGCATCTGCTCAGCGGCGAAGCGCCCGCCGACGCCCCGGGCGGCGTGGTGCTGCACGAACCGCACGCTGTTGCGCTGGGCGATATGGACGGCGACACGCTCCCGGATGTCGTGACCGGGGAACGCTTCTGGGGACACGTGCCAGCGGGCGACCCGAGCTTCACCGATCCTGCCAAATTGTATTGGTTTCGCCTGGTGCGCAGTGGTCAAGGCGCGCACTTCGAGCCGCAGTTGATAGACGACGCCTCCGGCGTGGGCACGCAGGTGGAAATCGTCGATGTGGACAAGAACGGCCTCGGCGATGTCGTGGTCGCGAACAAGAAGGGCGCTTTCGTGTTCCTGCACTTCACCCAGCCCGTCGGCTCGCGTTAGCCGCGTGAATAGAACGAGTCTAGTTGCGAGGGGTAGCGCCGGTGTCGCTGCGCACCATGTAGAAGAAGTCGCGGTAGGAGCGCTTGCGGATGTACTCGTTCTCAGAAAACTCGAAGCCTTCCGCCAGCGCCACGGCCATGCGTTCGGGGCCGGCCTCGGCAGGTTCGAAGAGCACGAACTTCGGATAGGACCAGTTCACGTCCAACTGGGCCACGTCCACTGCGCCGGCGTGGAACATGCCGCGCGCAATCGCTGCCGCCGTCGTGCTGTTGCCCATACCCACGTAGAGCACCTTGCGGTCCTCGGACAGGCCCACGGCCGAGCGACGGATCACCGTTTCGCCGTCCAGAGTCGCGCCCCAAGAGCGGTTGTTCGGATCCTTCAGCCCGATGTGCATTTCGCCACGCTCGTACATGCAGCCCGGCGCCTGCCTGGCCCACTTCATCTTGGGTTCTTTGGCTTCGATGTTGGACCAAGTCGCGATCTCGTAGCTGCCGTCTTCGTAGTGCACGAAGGTGCAGGCCTTCTTGCGGGGTTTGACCAGGGTCACGCCATCGACCTTCATGCCGTACCAGCCGTGCTCGGTCATGAAGCCGCCGTTGAAAGCCGCGAGCAGCTCCTCGTGGTGCTCCTTCGGGATCG
>CALMUT010000158.1 GCA_937872925.1 uncultured Myxococcales bacterium
TTGTTCGATGACCGGAGTAATGGCTTCGATGTCCTCTTTGGTTTCGGCGGTCACGGGCCGGATCCCGACCCGGCGCCTGAGCGCGGCGCAATGCCCGCGTTGGAGGCCCGCTCTGGCGCGCTTGGCCGCGTCGTAGTATGTCCCGGCGTCGTGGGCAGCTTCTTGCGTTTCGTTCTAGCCGGCACTTGCGCGCTCGTCCTGAGCGCGCCCCTTGGCTGTGAGGAAAAGGCGCTGACGCCCCCGGCGCCGCCGGCATCGGCCAGCGCCGCGCCCCGGACGCTCTCCCCGGAGCTTGCCGCCAAGCCTCTGGCAACCGTCGGAGATCGGGTGATCACCCTGGGCGAGTATGCCGCGACGATTGAACGCATGGATCAGTTCGAACGCCTGCGCTACCAGTCTGAAGACCGCCGCAAAGTGCTCCTGGACGAAATGATCAAAGTGGAGCTTCTGGCGCGAGAGGCGAAGAAGCGCGGCCTCGACGAAAAGCCCGAGACCCGTGCTCGCATCCGGCAGATTCTGCGCGACGAACTGCTGCGCACGGTACGTGCGGAGCTGCCAGCGCCGAATGACATCCCGGACGCTGAAGTGCGTGCCTACTTCGAAAAGCACAAAGCGGACTACCGCGACCCAGAGCGTCGTCGCGTCGCACACATCGTCGTGGCCGACAAAGCCAAGGCGGAGCAATTGCTGCCCCAGGCCCAGAAGGCGAGTCCCATGCAATGGGGCAAGCTGGTTCAAGAGAACTCCCTGGACAAGCCACCCAAGCCCAGTGCGGCCGCACCTCTTGAGCTCGCTGGGGATCTGGGCATCGTGAGCGCGCCGGGCACGGAGAAGGGTGACAATCCACGGGTTCCGGACGCGCTACGCAAAGCGGTGTTTGAGATCCCAAGTGTTGGCGCCGTGCACAGCGCCGTTGTCGAGGCGGATGGGAAGTTTCACATCGTGCGCATGACCGGCAAAACCGAAGCTCGTGAGCGGACGATCGCCGAGGCCGAGCGCAGCATTCGCGTCCAGCTTCTTCAGGACAAGTTGCAGAAGCTCGAGAAAGCCCTGGAAAGCGATTTGCGCAAGCGCTTCAAGATCAGCATCGACGAAAAGGCTTTGGAGAAGATCTCCGTGCCCGGTTTGGAGCCTCCCAGTGGAGGAACGCCTCCGCCCAAAAAATGAGCGCTCTGGCGCCGACCGCGAAAAGCGGTTGCCCCAGGCGGAAGCGGGCGAAAAGTGGCAGCAAGAGCTGCGCCGTACCCTGCGAAGCGCAGAGCAATTGCGCGAGGTGTTGGGTCTCAGCGACGACGAGCTCCGTGCGTCGCGTGCCGCAGAGAGTGGCGGCTTTCCCATCGCAGTCACGCCTCACTACCTGAGTCTGGTCGATCGTTCGGATCCGACTTGTCCGATACGTAGGCAGATTGTGCCCAGCCCCGACGAGGCGTTCATTGCCGAATCGGATATGCGAGATCCCCTTGGCGAGGAGGCGCACCAAGTCGCGCCGGAGTTGATCCAGCGCTACCCCGATCGGGCGTTGCTTTTGGCGACGGACCGCTGCGCCGTGTATTGTCGCTTTTGCACGCGCAGCCGCATGGTGGGTGCAGGGGGCGGAGCGCGTTCCCCGGCTGCCCTGGCGCCGGCCTTCGACTATTTGCGAGCACACCCGGAGGTCAAGGACCTGATTGTGAGCGGCGGGGATCCGCTGATGCTCAAAACCGAGAAGCTCGTGGCGATCGTTGAAGCGGCGCGCGCCGTCCCGAGCATCGAGACGATTCGGATCGCGACGCGCGTGCCGGTGGTGCTTCCGTCACGGATCACCCATGAGCTCACCACTGCGCTGCGCGCGCATCATCCGATCTGGATCATGACGCACTTCAATCATCCGCGAGAACTGCATCCGGCGGCTCAAGCCGCCTGTGAACACCTGGCGGACGCGGGCTTCCCCGTGATGAACCACACGGTATTGCTGCGTGGGGTCAACGACGACGCTGGCTTGCTCGCGCAGCTATTTCGCGGACTCGTGCGGATCCGTGTCCGGCCGTACTACCTGCTGCAAGCCGACCCGGTGCGTGGCACGTCGCATCTGCGCACGCCGCTTTCCCGCGGGATCGAGATCATGGAGGCGCTCCAAGGCCGCCTCTCCGGGATCGCCATGCCCAAGCTGATCGTGGACACCCCGGGGGGGCACGGCAAAGTGCCGGTCGGCCCGGACTATGTGCTTTCGCGGCGGCCCGGCGCGACCCGCTTTCGCACGCCCAGTGGCGTCGACGTGGACTACCTGGACCCGTGACGCGCTAGCGCTCTCGTGGTACCGCGGCGCCCATGTCAGACCAGCGCTCCCCCGCCCTGATTCGTTTGGACGAGCTCAACGCGCAGGCTCTACAAGGTGGCGGCCAGGCGCGCATCGACAAGCAACACGCCGCCGGGAAGCTGACGGCTCGCGAACGCATCGACTTATTGCTCGACCCGGGCAGTTTCGTGGAGCTGGATCGCTTCGTTACGCACCGTTGCAGCGATTTCGGCATGCGAGAGCACAAAGTGCTCGGCGACGGTGTCGTGACCGGACACGGCACCGTTGACGGTCGCCGCATATTTGTCTTTGCCCAAGACTTCACGGTGTTTGGGGGCTCTCTCTCCGGTGCTTACGCGTCGAAGATCGTGAAGATCATGGATCTGGCAATGCGTGTTGGCGCGCCAGTGATCGGTCTCAACGATTCTGGAGGCGCTCGGATCCAAGAAGGCGTGGAATCCCTGGCGGGCTATGCGGACATCTTCTTGCGAAACACCCTTTCGAGCGGTGTGATCCCTCAGCTGAGCGCGGTGATGGGTCCTTGCGCGGGAGGCGCGGTGTATTCCCCGGCCATCACCGACTTCATCTTCATGGTGGAGCAGACCAGCTACATGTTCATCACCGGGCCGGAGGTGATCAAAGCGGTCACGCACGAAGAGGTCAGCAAGGAAGATCTCGGCGGTGCCAGCGCCCATGCGGGGCAGAGCGGTGTGGCGCACTTCACAGCAAACGACGATCGGGCGTGTTTGGCGCAGATCCGCGAGGTGCTCAGCTTCCTGCCCCTGAACAACACGGAAGATCCACCCGTGAGTGCATGCGACGACCCCATCGATCGCGACGTCCCTGAGCTGGACGACATGGTGCCAACGGAGAGCAACAAACCTTACGATATGACGCGGGTCATCAAGGCCGTGGTCGATAACAGCCACTTCGTGCAGGTGCACGAGGCCTACGCGCGCAACATTCTGTGTGGGTTTGCCCGCATTGGCGGTCGGCCTGTTGGCGTGGTGGCCAATCAGCCCGCCATGCTCGCTGGCGTCTTAGATATCAACGCGAGCCTGAAGGCGGCGCGCTTCGTGCGCTTTTGCGACTGTTTCAACATTCCGCTGCTCACCTTCGTAGATGTGCCGGGCTTCTTGCCGGGAGTTGAGCAAGAGCACCGCGGTATCATCACCCATGGGGCGAAGCTCTTGTACGCGTTCTGTGAAGCGACGGTGCCCAAGCTGACGGTCATCACGCGCAAGGCCTACGGCGGCGCCTACGACGTCATGAGCAGCAAACACATCCGCGGCGATGCGAACTTTGCGTTTCCGACGGCGGAGGTCGCGGTGATGGGTCCGGATGGCGCTGTCAATATCGTGTATCGCCACGAAATTGCCGAGGCGAGCGACAAGGTGGCGGCGGCCAAGGGTTTTGCCGACGAGTACCGTGCGACCTTCGCAAATCCCTACAAGGCCGCTGAACTGGGCTTCGTCGACGAAGTCATCTACCCGCGAGAGCTGCGGCGGCGGTTGGCGACGTGCCTTTCGATGCTCAAGAACAAGCGCGCCGACAATCCTCCGCGCAAGCACGGCAATATCCCGCTCTAGGCTCTCGACTTTAGGGGCTTCGGAGCCAAGTCAGCGCAGCAGCAGCAACAGAAGGACGACCAGGCAGAACGCCCCGGCGCCCATCAGCAAGAAACCGCGTTGAACCGCGTCCGCGTCGGCTGCGTCCATGGCGCGTAGTGCCAGCTGGTGCTCTCCGCGGCAGCGCTGCACATAGCCTTCGGCCGCACTGAGCTGCGATGCGGTTTCCTCGTTCAGGGGCAGCTCTCGCGCGGCGAGCAGTGCCTGGGCTATTTCCGCCAGGGCTTGCTGCATCATGGCGTCTGCGTTGCCGGCGGCGGCCTGCTGAGAGGAAAGTTGTGCTTGCAACTGTGCTTTCTGGGCGGCTTCTTCTTGCTGCAGAGACTGCAACGCTTGGGCTCGGGCCTGTTTTTCTGCTGCGGCTTGACTCAAGCGCTGTTGCGCGACGGCGAGGGCCTGGCTTGCGGCAAGCGCTTCTTGTCCGCAGGCGGCGGCCTGCGTCTGGAGGTTTGCGGCTTGGGCTTGGGCCTCCGGCGGGATCGCGACGCCGGCCTGTCCGCCCGTGGCCGCCGTTACGATCGCGCGTGCCTCGATCAGGAATCGCTTCTGTTTGGCCTCGACGCGTTTCAAGCTGGTCTCGGCGGACTGCTGCTCGCTGATGAGCGTCTTTTCCGTGGCCTCTGCAGCGCGGAAGGCTTGCTCCAACTCCGCGGTTTGCGCGCGGAAGCGGTCTTGGATCTGCGCCAGCAGAGCATGCACATCGCCGAGGGCCTGTTTGCCTTGCTGTAGCTGCCCTGCCGCGGCGGATACTTTGGTCATCAGAGCGGCGTAGCGTTCGTCGCCTTGGATGGAGGGAAGCCGGGGACGAGCTAGGTCCGCGAGGAAGCGTTCTTTGCGCGCTTCGGCGTCCTTGAGCTTGGCGTCGAGCGCCGGCAGCTCCCCCCGCAGCGCGCGTTTGCGCAAGGTCACGCGGATGGCGTAGGCCGGCGCCGCGAGTAGCGTGGTGGGTGCGGGGCCGTAGCCGGCTGTGTCCTCCACCTGAACGGGATCCATCTGAAACGCGGCGGGGGCTGCGGGGGCCGGGACGGGCGCAGGTGGGGGTGGACGATACGACTGCAGATCCAGACTCCCTACGGGCATGTCGGCGTCGAAAGCTTCCAAGTTCGGGCCTGAATCTTCAGTCTCGACGACGGCGCTGGAATCAAAATGGCTCGCGTCGAAACCGCCACCGAAGGCGTCCTCGGCTTTGCCCTTGCCGAGCACCACGCCACTGGCCAGGGAGTCGAAGTCGTCGTCGGACCGCTCGGGGCGCGCGCTTGTCGCGCGGCGGGCGCTGACAGGGGCGGGCGCTGGCAGGTCGAGATCAGGAATTACAAAGTCCCCGTCCGGGGGCGCCTTCGAGTCGTCCTGCATCTTGACCGCATATGCTACCTCGGCACGGCTCAGCTCGTCGATGTGGGTGCGTGACTGCGCTGGACGAGTTCTTCTTGGAACGACGCGAAGGCGGACTCATTGGGCCACTCCGGAGCATCGCGCAGCAGGCGTTGGGCGTCTGCCAGCTTGCCGTGGTCGATGAAGACGACGGCGGCGGCGTAGCGAAACGGCCAATGAATCAAGGGATTCTTGTGGGATGCGCGCCGCAAGACGGCCGCGTCCTTGGGTGATGAAAGGTGGGCAAAGGCACGCGCAAAGGCGCGCAAGGCCTGCCGGAGCTCGACGATTCGTGCCCGCATCATGGGACCCACGGGTGGCAACGGCATGCCCGTGAGCCGTTCGGCTTTGTCGACGGCACTCTGTCGTTCCCCTTCAAAGGCGTCGAGCAGAGTTTCGACTATCAGCCGGTGCTCTGCCGCGGATTCCCAGGACCCGCTGCGCTCGCCTCGTTCCAGCGCCTGGCGGGCTCGGTCCGTCAAGCCCGAAGAGGTATAGGCGGTGGCATGAATCAGCGGGATCAACGTGTCCGAATGGGGCAGATCGTGCACGGCCTGCTCCCACTGCCGCACCAGTTCGTCGGTCTGACCGCTGGCCGCCAGGGATCGCAGCTTGCTGCGCTCCCGCCGGCGAGACCAAAATACGTACGCCGCCGCCGCCGCCAGTACAGCTCCGAGCCAAGGCGCGTCCCAGACCAGACGCAGCGCAACGGCGGCCAAGAGCGCGCTGGCGAGAAATGGCAGCCATGCGCGGATGCGCTGGGAAAGCGGTGGCTGTTCGTGGGGGAACATGCGTTGCCACGAAACTTGCGTCTGAATCCACCGGCTGTCCACCTGCGCTCGGAATTCCGGCCGTTGGCGACTGCGGAAAGGGCGGGCGTGTTGGTTCCCGGGGCGGAAAACCAATCGACTGCGCGCGGGGGAATCGACTGCGCGCGGGGGAATCGATGGCGCGCGTGGAGAAAAGCCGATCGATGGCGCCCGCGTGGGGGCCGCGTAGGGGCAAAGTCACGCGCAATATCGATATGTATACTAAGCAATTTTTCTGTTGGCTTACCCGGTCGTGCTGCCGACCCACCAGGCATCGCGGTCCCGATCACCCGTCCGACGAGCCTCCGACGAGCCCACACGACGAATCAACTTGTCCGCGCCGGGCTGGCCGAGGCTTGCCGCCGCGATGGTGCGGGCGGCGGCCGGGCACCGGGTGCTGGACAGCCCGGTCCGCTTGCGCTACTTGTCCTGCTCAGCCCGAAAGGGCGTGTGGGTCCGCCAACAGCGCGCTTAGAACCCCGTCAGGCCCGGAAGGGAGCAGCGGTAGTAGGAAAGCGAGTGTGGTGGGCCCTTTCCCTTTTTGTGGGCCTGCACTCGTCGCGCTACCGGTGTCTGGAAGTGGGACGGTCTTTGCGAATCCGCCGCGTCACAGCGTCATGGCGCGAACATCTCGATGCAGGCTCCGTTGTGCGCCAGCGGAGCATCTAAGGCGTAGTACTCCAAGGTGCGTGCCACCTCCTGTGCAGTCATGCGCGGCGTGAAGCCACTGCCACGGAGCATTTCGGTCTTCACCGAGCCCGGAAGGATCGCGCAGGTCATCAGGCCGCTGTCGCTCAGTTCTTCCGCCAGGCTCTTCATGAATCCAACCAAGCCCCACTTCGAAGCGTTGTAGGTTGCCGATTTGGCGGTCCCCACGGTGGCCGAGATGCTTGCCACGTGCAGGATACGGCCGCTGCCGCGCCGGCGCATCTGCGGCAGCACGGCTTGGGATAGCAGCGTGGGGGCGCGCAGATTGACGGCAAGCTGGTGGTCCCAACTCTCCGGGGTGAGCTCCTCCAGGGCGACGCGTTCGATGGTGGCCGCGTTGTTGATCAGTACGTCGGGTGCGCCATCTTTTACGAGCGCCTTTCCCGCCCGCAGGACGTCCTGGGTGAGCGCGAGGTCACAGGGGATGAACCGCACTTGGGCTTCCACGCGGGCCAGTTCGGCCATGGTCTCATCGAGGGCCGCGGACTCGCGCCCGATCAGATCGAGCTGCGCGCCCCTGGCTGCGATCCGCAGCGCCGTTTCTCGGCCAATGCCGCGACTGGCGCCAGTGATTGCGACGCGGGTCATGGCGAGGCTTTGGCTTGGAGCAGTGCGGCAATTTCCGCTTCGGGCAGTTCGCCCGCGCGTGCGCTGGTGAAGATCTTCGCTTCGGGGCGCTTCGCGCCGCGCGAGGCAAGGCAAGCATGCACCATCTCCAGGCTACAGAACGCTCCTTGCGCCGCGCCATGATCCATCAGGGCATGCACTACGCTGTGCCCTATCTGCTCCTGCAGCACGAGGCGACGGCTGCAAGCGTCGAGAAGATCCGAAAGCACACTGAGCCCGAATAGTCGCTTGCCTGGCACATAGGCGAGGGTTGCCTTGCCCATGGACGGCAGCAAATGGTGCGGGCACATGGTGGATACGAAAGCGTCCCGCATCACCACAAGTCCGGATTCTTCGGCGGGGGAGCCGGCCGACAGCAGTGTTGCGATGTCCACGCTGTAGCCGGAGAGCAATTCGTTGGCATACGCCTCCGCCACCCGGCGCGGAGTATCCGTGAGCTCAGCGGACTGCTCCGGTGGGTGCCCAAGGGCGCACAGGAAGTCGCGGATTGCGCGCTCGGCTGCGAGTCGATCGGGGGGCATGTCAGTTCAAGCGTCGCGTTTCGGGGCGCAGCGGGCGGCGTTGGGAGAAACCCGCGTCCAAGTCGTGATAGTAGCGCAGAGTTTCCTCGCCTAGGCGCCAACAAAACCACACCAAGCGTCCGTCCACCCGCCCGTAAAAGTCCACCAGGCCGACGTTCGGGTCTTTGACGACCGCTCCGAGTTCGGTCACGTCGGCCCAACCATTTTCGTAATGGTCGATGCGACTGCGCAGTTCCACCTTGAGCGCTGCAACTGCGGGAGGGTCGCTTGCGTCATCCGCCAAAGTGCGCGGCAGTCCACCCGCCGTTCTTGCCAAGTCCCCCAAACCCGCTTCGATTTCGTCGTGACGCTGAAGCTGGCGCGTGACGAGTGCGCTCAAGGTCGGAATCAGCGCTTCCACTTCGGCGATGGAAAACACGCGCGGACTTGTCATCGCCGGGCTCAGCGATTGACGTCCCAGAGCACGCTCACCGCAGCGGGGACCGGGTTGACGTCTTCCAGCGTGGCGCATTCCCCGCAGTCGTTGGGGAAGTTGACGGTATTGTCGCATTTGCGGCAGCGTTCCAGAATGTCACGAGCTTCCGACAGCTGGTCGATCAGTCGTTGCAGAAGCTCGGCGCGCTCACGCATTCGCTCGATTTGGTCATTCAGCTTTGTGAGCACATCGTTCGACGCCACCTTACCCGTCGGGGCCGCTCGCTTCGTTTCGAGCACGCCCCGGATTTCGTCCAGGGAGAACCCCGCGGCCCGCAGGTCCGAAACCAAACGCAGCTTGTCGAGCTCGGAAGCCTCGAAGAGCCGGTGTCCGCCCTCGGTCCGCTGCGTTGGCCGCAAGATGCCGGCTTCTTCGTAGAAGCGGACGGTGCGCAGTGTGCTGCCAGAACGGCGCGCCATGTCGCCAGTCGTGAAAAGCCCGTCACGTCTGTTGGACGCCGAGTCTGCTGCTGCTGCTTTTCGTCCGCTCAAGGCAGTCTCCCAATGCAAAAAGGTAGGGACAGGCCCGACCGTGGTCAAGTTCGCGAATCCCTTTGGACCGTGGCAGGGGGGTAACTTTGGCGTCTTAGGGCGTGCCGGAGTCGCCGCGGTCTGTGCACGTCAGTGCCCAGAAGCCCTGTTCGCAACGAGCTTCGACGGCCTTTTCCCCGTCGCAGACCCCGTCAAAGGCAGAAACGTCATCAACCGCGCAGGCCAGACCGTCCGGAAAGCAGCGTGCGATTTCGCCATCTACGATCACGCGCCCTTTTTGCGCGGAGCCCCCCCGAACCTGGCTGCAGCTCTTGGAATTGTCGATAGGGAACGGCAGCAGTTCTTTGGGGCGCTGTTCTTCGCCGCTGCAGTGGAGCAAGAGGAGGGCCGTCAGCGAGGCGAGAGCTCGGAGCGTTGGGCTCATATCACCGGGAGCAGCGAGAGTGAGACTTTGGTCAGGAAGAAGTCTGCGATCAAGATGGCAATGGAGGTGACGACGACGGTGCGCGTAGTGCTGTTGCCGACTCCCGCCGTGCCGCCGCGGGTGGTCATCCCGAAGTGGCACCCGACCAGGGCAATGATGGCTCCGAAAAATGGAGTCTTGAGCATGCCGCTGAGGAGATCCCGCAGCGTGACCGTACCCAGCGCGCTCTGCAGGAAGAACCCCGACGGGATGTTGAATTGGAAGTCGGTGATGAACATCGCTCCGCTGAACCCGAGCACGAGCGCGAGCGACCCCAGAATGGGCATCACGATGATGCTGGCGACCAGCCGGGGCAGCACCAGCTTCTTGTAAGGATCTGCGCCCAGCGCGCGCAGGGCATCGATCTGCTCGGTAACGGCCATGGAGCCGACCTCAGCCGCCATGCCTGCGCCAATACGGCCGCCGACGATCACCGCGGTGAGGGTGGGCGCTAGCTCCCGCGCGAAGGAAAGCCCCACGACGCGCCCGGTGTATTCCATGCCGCCGAATTTGCGAAGACCGAAAGCAAACTGGACCGCCATCACCATGCCGATAAACACACTGGTGACGACGACGATGCCGAGTGACCGCACACCGAGGCTTTCGAGTTGGGTGACGATCGCGCGCCCTTCAAAAGGCCGTCGAAAGAGCGCACGGGTCGTGCGCAAGAGCATGATGGTCATCACGCCCAGGTGGTCGAGGAAGCCGAAGAGTCGCGCGGTGAGTCCGGAGACCGCGTCCGGGGGAGGCCCGGGCACAAAGCTCATCCGCCCGGACACAGGTCCGGAAGGCGGTGGATCGAGTGGGTCGGGGATCGTGGTCATTCTAGGGTGCGAAAGCCTGCAGCAAAACTGTCGAATTGTGACTGCCCGCCGCCGTTCGTGTCTGCGATATGCAGCAAGTCATACACGCAACCGTCTTTCTTCAGCACGTAGACGGTGAAGCGTTTGGGCACGCCGTCCAGCTTTGCGAGCATTTGAGTGCGCAGAGCGTCGCGACCATCCAAAGACAAGTGCTCTTGGCTTTCGACATCGCGTTCTGTGAAATGGATGAACAGGTGGTGCGTGAGCGACTCCAGTGGCACGTCGTCGCCGTCTTTGCCGCAGCGACCCCCGACGCCGATGGTGGCCGAGGTGGCGTCATCCCGGAACGCGAGCAGCGCGTGTTTGGCTTCGAGCTGGCGCCAACCGGCCGGAATGGGTCCGACACGGAATGCGAGGGATTCGTTGCGGTAGGTGCGACCGTCGAATTGGGGCCCGCCGCAGCCGACGGCCAGCACAAAAGCGAGGGCAAATGACCAACGTTGGGGCATGACGGGCTCGCGACGTTAGCACGCCCTCCGGTGCTGGAAAGCCAGGCCCAGGGGCCGGCGTGTCTTGGGGGGTCGCGCAGTGGGGATCCGGTGCTTAGGTTCAATCGGTGATTCCGGTCCGGGACGAGAACCCGAGCAGCACCCGTCCCGTGGTGACCACAGCGCTGATCGTCGCGAACGTGGTTGCGTTCTTGCTGGAGTGGTCGATCGTAGGTTCCGAGGGGCCACAGTTCGTTGTGG
The DNA here is from genome assembly GCA_937872925.1 of uncultured Myxococcales bacterium. Classification (GTDB taxonomy): domain Bacteria; phylum Myxococcota_A; class Polyangia; order Polyangiales; family Polyangiaceae; genus JACKEA01. Next base: position 10,921 of record CALMUT010000158.1, read on the forward strand.
ACCATGGATTGGTGCCGCTCCGCTTTCTGGCGAACCCCCTGGGGGAGGCGCCGACCCTCGTCAGTAGCATGTTCTTACACGGGGGCTGGGAACACCTCGGCGGCAACATGCTGTTCCTGTACATCTTTGGCGACAACGTCGAGGATGCGCTTGGCAAGAAGCGATTCGTTCTGTTCTATCTCTTGTCGGGGCTGGTGGCCGCTGCGGCGCAGATGGCAATCAATCCCACTAGCGCCGTGCCGATGGTGGGTGCCTCTGGCGCCATCGCGGGGATCTTAGCTGCCTATCTGGTGCTTTATCCTCGTGCGCCGATTCACGTCTTGAATCCGATCCTGCCGCTTTGGTTCATCCTGGGGATGTTCTTCGTGTTGCCGGCCTGGCTGGTCGTGGGCGAGTGGTTTGTTTGGAATCTGCTCCACGGTTTGGGCTCACTCAGCGCGCCTGGCATGGGGGGCGTGGCATTCTTCGCGCACCTCGGCGGCTTCGTCGCGGGTTTGGTCAGTATCAAACCTCTGCTCCACGGACGTGATCCGAGACCCAAGACGCCCTGGACTCAGTTCCGGCCCCGCTCGCGGGTCGGAACTCCTCGCGATAGCACTGGACCGTTTCGCGATCCCTGGTATCCGAACTGAGGGCGGTTGAGCCGCATGGGGTTGCGGCAGGTCGTACCCGGCGGCCAGCCCATCCGCGTCCGCCTGACGCCCGGCATTGCGAGCCTGGCCGTTGGAAAGTACCCTTCGCGCCCCATCATGAAACCGGTTCGCCTCTACAACACCCTCACGCGCAACCTCGAGACGTTCACCCCAAAGAACGCGGACCGGGTCGGTGTGTATTGCTGCGGGCCGACCGTTTACGACGTGCCGCATGCGGGGCACGCACGCTCCGCAGTCGCCTTTGACGTCCTGGTCCGCCACTTGCGAGCGCGGGGCTACAACGTGCACTACGTGCGCAACATCACGGACATTGACGACAAGATCCTGGCCCGCGCCAAAGAGAATGGCGAATCACCCCTGGCGCTTTCCCAGCGCATGGCTGAGGTGTATCAAACACAAATCGGCGAAGTGGGCTGCGCTGCGCCGGATGTAGAACCCAAAGTGAGTGACCACTTGGCGGAGATCTTTGCACTGGTGCAGTCGCTGATCGACGAGGGCGCTGCATACGCCGTGGACATGCCTGGCGGCACCCGAGATGTGTACTTCGCGGTGCGCAAATTCGCCGGCTACGGCAAGCTGTCCCGTCGCAAGATCGACGATCTGATCGCGGGCGCACGCGTTGAAAAGGACGAAGCCAAGCGCGACCCCCTGGACTTCGCGTTGTGGAAGGGTGTGCCGGAAGGCGAATGGGGCTGGGAGAGCCCCTGGGGTTATGGACGCCCGGGCTGGCATATCGAGTGCTCCGCCATGAGCGGTAAGTATCTGGGCCACGGCTTTGATATTCACGCTGGCGGTATGGACCTCATCTTTCCGCATCACGAGAACGAGATCGCGCAGAGCGAAGCGGCCGCGCCAGGTCAGGGGGATTTCTCTCGATTCTGGATGCACAACGGCTTCGTGAACGTAGACAAAGAGAAGATGAGCAAGTCTTTGGGCAATTTCGTGACAGTCCAAGACGTGCTTGCGCGCAACGACGCGGAAGCTTTTCGCTGGTTCTTGATGACCGTGCACTACCGCGGACCGATCCAGTTCGACTCCGAAAAGCTCGAGTCGGGGCGCGTGATCTTTCCCGGCGTGGATGAGGCCGAGCGGCGTGTCGACTACGTCTACGCCACTCTGCAGCGTCTGGCGAAGATGGCGCAGCCCGGGGAGCTTCCCCAGAAGCTTGCGCCGGAGCTGGCGGCCGCCAAAAAGCAGATGGACGCAGCGGCCGCCGCGGTCGGGGAGGCTTTGGACGATGATCTGAATACGCCAGTGGCGCTTGCCAGCCTTGGCGAGCTCGCCAAGCTGGCGAACGAGATGGCGGACCTCGCGCACAAGCGTCGCAAAGACGAAAGCTTCACCAAGGCGGCGGCTGTGCTGGCCGCGGAAGCCAACTCGGCTTTGCGTAGTGTTGGCGAAACCGTTGGCCTGTTCCGCGCGCCGGTTCAGGAATACCTGGACCGCACCCAAGCGAGGCGCCTTGCCCTTCGCTCGCTATCGGCGGCGGACGTCGAAAAGCTGATCTGCGAGCGCACCGAGGCCCGTTCCGCCAAAGACTTCGCGCGCTCCGATGCGCTCCGCGACGAGCTGGTCGCTTTGGGCATCGCTCTGCGCGACAGGCCAGACGGAACCGACTGGGTCGTCGAGCCTTGAGGTTCTTCAGGTGCTGAGCTGGCCTAAACGCCGATGAACAATCGGTGGGCGAAGTTGCGCTCAAGCTTGGCGCGCAGCACTTTGTCCGCCGCCGTTTCGATGTCGTATTCGACCCGCTTGAACTCGAAGCGTTTCTTGTCCGAGTCGTACGCCGTGAAACTCGCGCGGTTGTCGTAGTCCCGGGGCTGGCCGACGGAGCCCACACTCACGATGTATTTCTTGCCGGGCTCCAAATTGAAGTCCACGGGTGGCAGCTCTTCGACGGAGTCTTTCGTCAGCGCGAACACTTTGCATAAGTGTGAATGGCCGATCAGCGTGATGTGACCCAGGTCTTCGAAGATGGGCAGGCACTCGCGCGCTTGCTCCGGAGCGAAGATGTACTCGAACTCTTCCAAGCGCATGGGTGAGCCGTGGCACAGCAGCACGTTGATTGCTTCGAGGCGGATCTGGTACGGCAAATCCGTCAGCCAGGAGAGATTCTCCTTCGACAGCATTTGCGCATGCGTATCAAGCGCGTTGCGGGCGGCCTCGTAGTAATACGAGTAGTCCATGCGTCCCGCGACGGCGGCGTCGTGGTTGCCCAAGATCGTCGCTTTGACGAGTTTGCGCACCAAATCCGCGCACTCGTTGGGGGAGCCGCCGTAACCGACTGTGTCGCCTAGGCAGTAGTACTCATCGATGCTTTCGCTCTTGAAAGCCTCGATGACTGCGCTCAGCGCTTCATAGTTGGCGTGTATGTCGCTGAGAATGCCGAGACGCATGGTGCGGGGCCTCGTAGAGTACCACGGGACTTCCTAGCATGACGCAACGTAACACTCGGCGTGGAAATGAGGGCCCGCCTGGGGATTTTGCAGACCGCCGCGCTATCCCTAATGCTGCTCATATCTTCATGTGCTGGCGCCTGAGGCGTCAAAAACCGGGACATTTTCCCGTGGACCCCCTCGGAAGTGGGTTAGGGGGCTAGTGAGCGATGACCGAAGACGATTCCGAGACCCAACGCCCCGAGCTGCTGGCGGACGGCTGTCCCCCGGCGGTGCGGGAGCTGGCGGCGAGCGCTGTGGACTATGTGCGCCAAGCCGTTGGCTTCGAGCTGGACATGCACCCAGACACGCTGTCGGTCTTGGACCACTATCTAACGCAGGCACGACTGAGCAGCATCGAACGCCCGGAGCTCTTGCCGCTGCTCTCCCGAGCTGTGGGCGCGTACTTTGGTGAGTTGGTGCGGCGCGTCTATGGAGGCTATTGGCACGCCCCGCCCGGTGACAGTCATGAATGGCGTGTTTGTTTGAGCCACGTCTTCTTGGCGTTCAATCCCGTTGGCGCGGCGCAGGGGGCGCTGACCATGGGCCAAGGCGCAGCGGCCCCCTCGGCGACCATTCCCTCCGCCCCCGGTGAAAAGGACGTCATGCAGGAACGCCTGGCGGCTATCCCGCCGGTGCCCGAAGACGAGTACTTCAGCTTGTGCACCCGCTGGGAAGTGATCGAGATTGCACACGAGACCCTGCGCAACGTGATGCGCGCAGCTGGCGTTGAAGAGACGCTATACGAACTTGAGGACTACGACGCGGTTCTGCATCCCGAGGGCCAGGCGTAGCGCAGGCTACTTGCCGGCATCCGGTTTTGCGCCGACGGTCACTCGTGCCGGCAGGCTCACCGCCTGAACGGCTTCCGTCGTCGTGCCGTAGAAATCTCGCCACGAGATGTTGTAGCGGCCTGGTTGCGTTCCGATGAGAAACTGCTCAGATCGAGGCCGCACCCAGGCCACCGGCACGCCGTCGATCAACAGATAGCGCAACGTATCGCTTTGGTTGACGGCGATGAGCCCTTCGGCGGGTGCATTCTCGGTCGTTTCGGCTCGTTTCGCCGGTTTGGTGCGAAACGCCGCCAGCTGCTCGCGGGTCAACAGCACCCCAGCGGCTTGGGGAGGAAGCTCGCCGGGCTTGACCAGTGTGCCCGCGGGCGGCACCAAGAGCAGTCCGTAGGGCATGTCGTGGCGCCGCACGAGGCTCGTGACTTCGAAAGTCACTCGGCCGCCATCTACGGTTTTCGACTCGGCCTTCAGCGGCGTGTCTTGCTCGCAGACCGAATTCATTGGCTCCACGGCGACGAGTTCCAGCAAGAGCCGGCACAACAGTCCGCCGCTGTTGCCAATACCGGCGACATTGGCTTGTTCCAGAGTCAACGTTCCAGTGTCACTCTTCACGCGCGTCTTTTTGGTGTCGAGCCCCAGCAGCCCTCCTTTGCCCATGGCGCGAAGGTTGCCCGCTGCCATGGGGCTCGCGTCCGCACGGCGCTCGCCGAGCAGCGCCCGCACGGTGCCCGGCACGAGCACGCGGTAGGCATGGCCGTCGGGCCACACCAGGACGTGTCCATAAAGAAGTTCTGCGGCGCGCAGCTCCGCGTTTTGCGGCACCGGGAACGTGGGCGACGCGAACGCAAAACGCATGCGACCGATCGGCGCCAGGTCGATAGTGACGCGCAGCTCGGTGAGCTCCCGAGCCTTTTCGATGCCAGCTTCGTTTAGCTCCGGTCCCGCCAAGGGCGAAGGCACGTCGTGCCAGCGAAACTGCGCTTCGAGGGTGACTCCGGGGCCTTCGCGTTGCGTCGTTGGGTCAGGGTCGAGCGCGCGGTTGTCCGCCATGACCGTGGGGGTCGGCGGCGCGGCTTCGGGAATGATCAATCGACCCAAGCTGTCCGCGGGGATCCCGCCCCGCCCCGCGTCGATCTTCTTCGTGGCGAGGGCACCGGAGGCGATTGGGGCCGGCAGAATGCTGGCGTTGGGGCTGGGCTGGTCCGCTTTTTCGTCTGCGTTCGGCTTCTCTTTGCAGCCAAGCAGGATCAAGGCCGAGAGTGCGGCCACGCGGGAGACCCGCACCCGTTGCATCAAGTTGTCGCCTCGAAACTCGAGATCACGTGAATGTCTCCGTCCAGCGTCGGCGCATCTGGATGATGCTGTGTGTGTAGGAGAAAGACATCCAAGCTCGGAAACAACTCCTTGAAGATGTTGCAGTTTCCCGGCTCGTTGTCGAACGCCGCGGTCAGAACGCCCCGGCGACCGAGTTTTGGCGTCAGATCACGCTTGAACTCGGCGTCGCTCATTTCGGCATTGGGTTTGAGCACGAGCTCCGTCCCCGGCACCCCAATGGGGAATCCAAGATCCCGGAGGCTGGCGAAGGTACCTAGGGCCATATTCGGCAGGTCTCGCCCGGTGAAGTAGACGACGATGGCTCCCGCGTCGTGGCAAGCCCGGACGAAACTGAGAGCCCCCGCCAGGGGGACGTCGTGCTTTTGCAAGTCGTCGAAGAAGAAGCGTGAGCGCCAGTACTCGATGGCTTCGCTGATCACCGCGTCATCGTCGATACCCGCGTTGCGCAGGTTGCCTTCAAGCAGGTAGTCCAAGTCTTCGTAGCGGATCTCGCGGAGCACCGCCGCCACCGCCGGGCGAGTCGCTTTCCACTTATCGGCCAGCTCGTGCAAGATCGCGCTGGTGCGCGGGCGGTTGTCGACGAGGGTTCCGTCCAGGTCGAAAACGACTACCGGCGCTCGCGCGCCGTCCGTGGCGCGCACGCGCTCGAGCACTGCATGGAGAAGTCGCGCCTGCTCGTCGCGGGAAGCACGCGGGGGCAACGCAGTGGGGGAAGCCATGGGCAGGGCGTTTATCAGAGATCGCGAGCCCGGTCGACGTCCGGGCAGGCGGCTGAACCCTTGCGCGGAAGCCGGCCCGTGACTCGAACACGCAAGCCCATGCCGCGGAAAACCGATCGGACCGTGGTCTTTGGAGGGGTCGGCGTCAGAAAAAAATACTTAGGATACATATCAATTTTCCGAGGGTGATCCCCTCCCCACGCCGCTACGCCCACGCCGCTACGTGCCTTCCATCAGGCGCGCGCGCATCCGACGAGTTGCTCGATGCTGGTGTCTTCGGCTTCGCAGTATGCACGCAGGCCATCGAGCACTTTCTTTGCGGCACAGGGGTCCGAAAAGCTGGCAGTTCCGACCTGGATGGCCCGGGCGCCCGCCATGAGGAACTCAAGGGCGTCCCGCGTGTTTCCGATCCCCCCAATTCCAATGATCGGGATCTTCACGGCGTCCACCAACTCCCACACGATGCGCAGCGCGACGGGTCTCAGTGCCGGACCGCTGAAGCCCCCGGTGCGATTTGCGAGTCGGAGTTTGGCGGCGGTCACGTCGATGGACATGCCGCGGATCGTGTTGATGGCCGTGAGGGCATCCGCGCCGGCGTCCTCACAGGCGCGCGCAACCGCCGCAAGGTCGCCCGCTTCGGGACTCATCTTCACCCAGAGCGGGCTCGCAGTAACTTTGCGTACGGCCGCGGTGACTTGCGCACTGAGCTTTGGGTCCTTACCGAACTCGAGTCCGCCATGACTGACGTTTGGGCAGGAGACGTTGAGCTCGATGGCGGCCACACCGGTTTCCCGCTCCAGACGTTCCGCGATCGCGACGAAGTCTTCGATACTGCTGGCGAAGATGTTGGCGACGACGGTGACGCCGCGTTCGCGGAGTTCCGGGAGCTTCTCCGTGCAGAAGGCTTCGACGCCAACGTTGGCGAGTCCGATGGCATTCAGCATGCCTGCCGGCGTTTCGCAGATCCGCTCAGGCGGGTTTCCGGGCCTGGGGTGCAGGCTGAGCCCTTTGGTGCAGATCCCGCCGAGCTCTTTGACCTCGAAGAAGTCGTCGTACTCGAGCCCGTAGCCGAAGGTGCCCGAGGCCGTCAGAACCGGGTTTGCCAGTTCAAGACTTCCGATGCGGATACTCAGCCGGCTCATGAAGGTGCTCCGGGTGCACGCACGGGTGCGTGTTCGCCACCAGCCCAATCGACGCGCCGCGCGTTCATGCACGGGCCTTGGGTGCATGCGTAGAGATACCCGCCTTCCGTGCTTTTCACCGGACAGCCCAGGCAGACGCCGTAGCCGCAAGCCATGGGCGTTTCGAGGGACACTTCGCAGGGGATGTCACGATCTGCTGCCAGGGCTGCAACGGCAGCCATCATGCGATCGGGTCCGCAGGTAAAGATTTCCATGCCGGCGCCGAGCAGCTCTTCTAGTTCGTCAGTCACGCGGCCTTTACGACCCCGCGAACCATCTTCCGTTGTGATGCGCAGGTCGCAGAGATCTGCCAGCAGATCATCCAGGGGCAGGTCTTTGGCGGTGCGACCGCCGTAAACCGCAATGGGTTTGACACCAACTTGCGCCAGGCGCTGGGCTAAAAAGACCAGTGGCGCCACACCCACGCCGCCTGCCACCAGCACCGGAGTCCTGTCGCTGGAATGCTCGCGCCAGGGGATGCCCAGGGGGCCGAGCAAGGCGAAGGGCTCGCCGGGCTCGGCGCGCGCCATGCGTGTCGTTCCCTCGCCGACGACCTTGATCAGGATGGAGGGTGCCCGTCCTGCGGTGAGGTAGCTCATGGGCCGCGGCAACAGCGGCGCGTCGCCCCATTCTGCTCCGCGCACCATCACGAACTGTCCAGCGGCGGCATCAACCACAGCGGGGGCGTTGAAGGTGAGGATATGATAGGCGTCGCCAATGCTCTCTCTGCGTAAGAGCGGCATGACCGTGAGCGACCTGCGCGCAGTCTCCATCAGCTGCTCCTCGGGAGCGGGATTTCGTCGTGCCCGGGTAGCACGGCTCCGGTATTGGGATCGAAGGCAAGCATCATCTCGACGGCATCCTCTGAATTGTCGGCGTAGTAGCCGCGCCGGAGCCCGATCGCGGAGAATCCGTGCCCGCGGTAGAGTTCCAGTGCCGGTCGGTTCGAGCGGCGGACCTCCAGTAGCACGAGTCGCGCGCTGGTGGAGCGGGCATGATCCAGGGCAACCCCGAGCAACGCCTTTGCGGCGCCCTGGCGCCGGTGCCGGGCGTCGGTTGCGACGTTCATGATGTGCAATTCGTCGGCGACATCCCAGGCCAACAAGAAAGCCAAGACCGGACCATTCGTCGCGTTGCGTGCCACCCAGATCCGGGCGCAGCCCCGGGCCAACTCGGCGTCTAGGTCCAGCGCTTGGTCGCCAGCTTCGGCGATCGCCAGGATGTGTACTCGATCCGCTTCCCTGAACGCTTCGACCTGCATCGCGACGGCGTCATCCTCTGACTGTGGCACTTCGGCTGCAAGTATAGCCTTCAAGCCTCAGGCTGCAGGCGCGCTGCGAGGGCCTGTGCGTCCAACACCAGGCCCAAGCGGCCGTCACGGCGGAGCACTGAGCCACTGTACGGTCCAGCGCGAGTCACCGCGCGTGGTACGGGGAAGAGCCGCGCGGTTTCGGTTTGCCCCACGCGATCGACTCCAAGCTTGCGAAGCTCGCCGGGGGTTGGGGCAAGGGCCACACTAAGCTTCGCGGCCCGGGTCGTTTCCACTCCGAGACATTCTGCAAGGGAGCGAACGTGCTGAGAAGCGTCTGTGTTGTTGACGCCGTCCACGAAGCGCAGCGGAAGCGCCAGTTCAAAGAGACCGGAGCGTAGCCAAACGATGTCCACCATCGCGCGGTCACTTGGCACTTCTATGGTGGCGGTGACCCCGCTTCCCGCGCGGCTTGTGAATCGAATCGAGCCACCCAAGCTCTGAATGGTACCGCGCGCCACATCCAGGCCAATGCCGCGACCGGCAAGCACGCTTGCGTCTTTGGCCAACGTCAGCCCCGGCTCACCCAGTAGGCCGAGCAGAAAGGGCTCGGAAGCGCTGCGAGCCTCCGCTTCGGAGAGCAGCGAGCGTTCGACGGCGATCCTGCGCAGGGCATGGAAGTCGACGCCGCGGCCGTCGTCCTGCACGGTAATGCGCAGCCAATCGGCGGTTGGTTCGGCGCTCAGCGTGATGGTGCCGACGGGCGGTTTTCCCCGCTCTGCACGCTCGGCGGGTGGTTCAATGCCATGGGCGATGGCATTGCGCACCAGCTGCAGCAGTGGGTCGAAGAGACGGTCGGCGACGCTGCGATCGAGGGGCGTCTGTGTTGCGAATACCTCGACGCGTACCAGCCGCGCTTCCCGGGCCACGGTGCGCTCCGCTGCTTGGGCCGTTCGCGTTAGAAAGTCCCGCGCTGTGGTTCGGCGCAGATGAGAAAGCTCCTCACGCAGCTCACCATAACGACGTCCAATCGCGTCGGCGCTTTCTCTGAGCACACTTCGGGACTGCTCTGCACCGTCGGCGATGGCAGCGAGCTTCCGCGCGACGTGTTCTATGCGGAGGATTGCCGACGCGGGTGCGCCCCAAGGCCGTGGGGGGCCGATCTGTCGCAGTGCCTCCCACAGGCTGCCGCGCTCAGCTCGCAGTACATCGGCGGAACCGCGAGCCGCTTCGGCCAGACCGTCTAGCGTCTCTTCCAGGACGAAGAGCTTCTCTAGGCGCTCAAGCCAGCGGTCGATCGTCTGCGAACCAATGTGTAGCGCGCCCTCATTTTGCGGCAGAGCCGAGCCGCTAACGGCGGGCGCGGCGGAACTCGGCGACACGCTTCCGTGACCGCGCAGCGCACGCAGCGCTTGCTCCGGATCCTCGAAGATCAACGCCAGCGCGCCGCGATGCTCTTCCAACTTCGAGATGGCCGCCGTCAGTTCATTGGCGGGCACGTTCTTGAGCGAGGCTTCCAAGCCGTGGCAGTACCAAGCCAGCAGATCGTCCCCCGTTGCTGCTGCGGCGCCCTTGATGGAGTGCACGATTCGGTAGGCATCCCGCAGGGCAATGGCAACGTCTTCGGTCGACGTCGCACTTTCTAGTTCTGCCAGACGCTCCCGGATCGCAGTTCGGTAGTGTGGCTCGCGCGCGTCCTGAGACACGGGTGCGCCCAGGCCCAGCGGTGGGCGGGGCCAGGCAGCGGCCAGGGGCTGCTTTCCCAGACGCAAGCGCTCGGCCGCCGTCGCTAGCACGGACCGCGCGGTGTTCACGGCTTCCAGATCCCCCGCCCGTAACCGCGCCCCCAGGTGGGCGAGCACGAGCGCGAGCTCGCCGTGA
>CALMUT010000159.1 GCA_937872925.1 uncultured Myxococcales bacterium
CCTCTGGCGCTGGCTGCGCCGAAGTAATCGCCGGAGTCGCGAGAACGAGGCAGCAGATCAGTCTTCGTATGGCACGCCGCATTGTGGGCAGTTCTCCTCGTCATCCGCGTAGACAGCTGGACAGGCTTGGCATAGTCGCTCGCCTTCGTCAGCCATGGCTTCGCCGCACTTCTTGCAAAACGCGGCGTCCAAGTCGTTGCGCTTCTTGCAGTGGGCACATGCACGAGACGGCGCGGGTTTGTCCGCAGCGGGCGGCGCGGCGCCTTTCGGGCTGCTCGGCTCTTCGCTTTCGTCCAGCGCCTCGTCGTCGGCTTCTGTGGGTTGCGCGGACACGCCTTCGTCTGAGGCGTCGTCCTCTGCGGGCTCGTCGTCGTGATCGGCTTGCGCAGAACCGCCTGGCGAAGCTTTTTGCGCGAGCCCGGCCGAACGCAGTTTCTTTTCGAATAGTCGCGCAGCGCGGTCGCGGGCCGGTTTGTCCTGGTTCTCGAGAGCGCGGAGCAGCACCTTGGCCTCCGCGCGGTATTGGGCGGAAAGCTCCGCGTAGTCTGCCTCGCTGACTTTCCCGACGCCGCGTTCGTATTCGAGGTCCTTGAGCGCTCGCAAGATGGCGCGCTTGCGCTCTTCTTCGATTGTCGGCGTTGCCAGACCCAGCGCCTCGTCCAGACTCATTTCCGCCTCGCCGGTGAGGCTTTGCACGCTGCTCCACGCGAGGAAGATCGCCGCGAGCAGCATCAAGCCCGCCGCCGTCATGAGTCCGGCACCGAGCCCACGTAGAGCAATGACCGTCGCAACTCCGAGCAGCGCCAGCACCGGAACGACGCGTCGAAGAGGAACGGGAAACTGGTTGATGCGGTCGAGCAAAGGATTCAGGTCACGGCGTAGCCGAGCTTTCGAGTAGTTACCAGCAATTCATTTGCATGCACTGGGCGCGCTGCACTGCGTCCCGCAGCAGATTTCTGGCCAAAAACAGCCAGCAAAAGTCTCCCCGCAACGACAGCCGTCTGTGTAGCAGTGCCCGCCGCAGTAGCTGCCCTCACAGCAACTGGCGGTCCCTGCAAAGCGACCCACGTCGTTGCAGCTGCTGGGTCCACCCGGGGCGTGCTGGGGGAGCATGGAACTGGCAGGTGGCAACGCCGGGCGTGGCGCATCCTGGTCGCAACCGCAAGCGAGTGCGCCCAGGAAAGCTGGGAGCAGCCAGGTCCGTGTCACAAGCGACGGCGCCGACCACGGGCGGCGCCGAGCAAACCGCCGGCAGCTAGAGCGATCGCGCCCGGCAATAGCCAAGGCGCAAGTTCTGCGGCGCTCGGTGCGGAAAGCGGCGCTGCGGCCGCGGCTGGGCCCGCCCTAGGTGGCGCGCGCGTGTGGGTCGCCGCGAACGCGGTGCTTGGACCCATCGCCAGCCATATCGCGAACATGATACCGCTCAGCCCCGCCGTTGCCGTGCGCACGTAGCCCCACGCACCCAGGCGCTTTTCGCTCATTTCCGGCCAAAGCGAAGTCACGGAACCGAGCAGCAAGATCAAGACGCCCATCCAAATCCACGACACCAGCGGGTTGACGTGAAACTGAAACGTCGCGCGCTTGGTTGTGGGGTTGATGCTGCCCACAACGACGTAGAGATCATCACGAACCGTGTGGAGCATCGCGACTTCCGTCGTTGGGCTCTCCGGCATGCGTGAATACATGAACTTGGCTGGCGACAGCTCGCCCATGCTCTTGCCGTCTCGCTGCACTTCGACGTCGGCGAACGCCATGCGCTTGTTCGGGTCCACCTCCATGCGTGGCCCCGTATAGGTCAGCGTGTAGTTGCCGATGGTATGGCTCTCACCCGGCGACATGGCCGTTTCGTGCTCCAGGGCCCAAGCGCCGCCGGTGAACCCCAGGAACATCACGACGATGCCAGAGTGCACGATGTACCCGCCGTAGCGGCGTCGGCTCTTCTCCACTAGCCGTCGCAACGCGAGCAGTAGGCTCTCCTTTTCGCCGGCCTTTTCGCTGGAACGTCGGCGCGCGGCCACCCCGCGCTGGAACTCCTGGACGATGACCGCCATGTTGAACGCGGCCAGGGAAACCGTGATCAGGGGCAGCGCACTGCCCAGGGTTTGCAGCACCACACCGACGAAGCCTGTGTAGAACTGGTCTGTAGGAACCAGCGCCGGAAACCCAAGGCGTGCCCCGAAGGCCAGGTGGGCGCCAGCACCTACGACCAGTGCGATGAGCGGTGCCGCGAACGCCTTCTTCAAGGACTCTCCGCTCGTTTTGCGCCAGCCGAAGAGCGGCGCCAATCCCATCAGAGCGAAGATGATCAAGCCGATGGGCGCCATCCAACGATTGAAGAAGGGCGGACCCACGGTGACGGTTTCGTTCCACAGCCACTCGCTGATCTTCGGAAAGAGCGTGGCGACCAGGATGAACGTCATGCCGCCGAGCAGCGCCCAGTTGTTGACGACGAACATCGCCTCGCGGCTCGCGATCGCTTCGATCTGATGCGAGCTCTTCAGCTTGGGGTAGCGCCAGACCAAAAGGCCAATGCAGGCCGCGGCCGCGAGCCCCATGAACCAGACGAAGAAGATGCCAATGTTGCTTTGCGCGAAGCTATGCACGCTCGCGATGAGTCCGGATCGTGTCAGGAAGGTGCCGAAAATGGTCAACAGGAAGGTGATCATGATCAGGAGCACATTCCACACTTTGAGCATGTTGCGCCGCTCTTGGATCATGGTGGAGTGCACGTAGGCGCTGGCGGTAAACCACGGCAAACACGCGGCGTTTTCCACGGGATCCCAAGCCCAATAGCCGCCCCAGCCGAGCTCTTCGTAGGCCCAGATCATGCCGAGGGCGTTGCCCACGCTGAGAAAGATCCAAGCGAAGAGCATCCACTTACGAACCGCCACAATCCACTCGTTGTCTAGGCGGCCGGTGATGAGAGCTGCGATGGAAAACGCAAAGGGGATCGCACAGCCGACGAAGCCCATATAGAGCGCCGGCGGGTGGATGATCATCCAGTAGTTCTGCAACAACGGATTGAGCCCGTCGCCCTCCAGCTTCGCCCCCGAAACGCTGGTCGAAAACGGATTCGCCGCGAAGAGCATCAGGACGGCGAAGAAGCCAACGATCACCATCAGCGTCGCGATCACGTAAGGCTGGAGCTGGCGGTAGCGGCCCTTGAGCCACCACACGCAGGCGACGATGTAGCCCGAGAGCAGGAACGACCACCAAAGCAGCGAACCGTCTTGGCCTCCCCACAGCGCGGTGAGCAAGTAGTCTGTGCTCATCGATCGATCGCTGTAGCGGGCGACGTAACGAATACGGAAGTCGTGGGTGATGAAGGCGTATGCCAACAGCACGACGGCGAGAGCCACCAACGCGCTGGTGGCATAGGCGCCGAGCCGCGCGGACTGCAACAGGCGCGGCCGTCCGCGGCCCGCGGCCACAGCGACGGCGAAGGTGTAGCCCGCGGCTACGAGGACGGCATATAGAATGCCGGTTCCGAAGTCAGGAAGCGATTGCCACATGGGATTTCCGAGCGCTTAGGCAGCGCAGTGAGCAAGCCTTGGCGCAAACCTTCCGTTGCGCAATGTAATTTAGCCAGTTTCGGATACGGACGTACCAATTTCGGCGCCTAGGCACACCTTCTTGATGTTGCCTGGGAGCATGCGAAACACGCGGATCGGTAGGCCGTTGTCGCGACAGAGCGCTACCGCCGTGGCGTCCATGACCTTGAGGTTTTCGGTCAGGAAGCGATCGTAGCTCACGCGCTCGAGCATCGTCGCGCCGGCGTGCTTGCGCGGATCGCGGTCGTAGATGCCTTCGACTTTGGTGGCTTTGAACAGTGCATCGGCCCGGATCTCCATGGCGCGCAGCGAAGCCGCCGTGTCCGTGGAGAAGTACGGATTGCCGGTGCCTGCGGCAAACACGACGATGTGCCCGCGGTCCAAGTGTCGCATGGCGCGGCGGCGGATATAGGGCTCGGCGACCTGACGGATCTCGATGGCAGTCATGACGCGCGTGGGCGCGCCGCAGCGTTCGAGGGCGTCCTGCAAGGCTAGAGAGTTGATGACCGTGGCCAGCATGCCCATGTAATCGCTCTGCGCGCGATCCATGCCCTCGCTTGCGCCCTTGAGCCCGCGAAAGATGTTGCCGCCGCCCACGACGATGCCGATTTGAACGCCCGTGCTGAGAACTTCGGCAAGCTCCGCGGCCGTATTCTTGAGCGTCGTGGTGTCGATGCCGAAGCCGCCCTCGGCGCCGCATAGCGCTTCGCCGGAGAGCTTGATCACGACGCGCTTGTATCTCAGCTTCTCTTTGTTTTCGGCGGTCACGAGCGGGATCCGTAGCCGGCGCCTCGGCGCGGCGCAATGCCCCCGTTGGAGGCCCGCCCTGGCGCGCGTGGCCGCGTCGGCTCCGGGGTCGAACTCGATTGCGGTGCCCAGCAGCACGGGCAAATGTTCGGCAGCCGTTCGCCGGCGGCCCTCGTCTTCGCGATTGAGCAACGCGAGCCAAACAAACGGGTCCGTCATCA